>JBKKBW010000505.1:0-3923 GCA_046713635.1 Dehalococcoidia bacterium | reverse complement strand
GATCCAATTGGTTTGCCGGCGCCCGGTGTCCCTGCCCCATCATGAAGTCCATAACGGGGCCATTGTCGGTGAAGCCAACGGACATATCGAAGCACGTCGCGGCCGCGCGTTCGTGTTCGCGCCACAGCTGAGGGAAGATGCCACGCCCGCGGAACTCACGATCGATGGAGAGGTCCGTGAACTTTGTACAGTTGAGAACACGCCCCATTGCCAACCACTGCTGCGCGATCAGCAATCGCGTTCCTACGATCCGTCCGTCCGCTTCAACGACGAAGTGAAGCCCTTCCGTGCGAGGGCTGCTACTCAACTTCCAGCGCAGGTGATCGAGCGGTGCGACATCGATGTCAACCGCCGGCCAGCTCCCAAACGCGGCGGTGAGGCACTCGAGAATGCCCACCTCGTCGCCGTCGCGATACGTGCGGAGCTTCCAGTCATTCATCACACGGCGTCGGTGTCACCCATGGAGAGGTGGACAGTCAAGCGTTCGTCATCGAACAAGGCTCCGAGCTCCGTGTCGCCGTACGTCCTCGCGACTAAGCCTCTCATAGGGCGCCTTGGTGAAAAGCCGGCCTGTAGCATAACCTCGCGATAGGGATGGTGGACCGCGCTCCAGCAACGCAAGGACGAACGTCCAATTGCCTTTGCGCGCTCCTCCACCGCATTCAGCAGGCAACGTATCACGTCGTCGCGGCCGGGGAGAACGAGCAGGTCGGCGAGAGCAGCCTTGCCTCGCGACGTTGTGAGAACCGCATAGCCGAGAAGGCGCTCGCCGTCCTCGACGACGAGGATGCGAAACCGGCCGGCGCGCGGGTCTGCGTAGCGCCAATTGAGGTGCTTGGGTGTGCGATGGAGCAGAAAGACAAATGGACGCGATGCCTCGGCGAGCGATGAAGCCCAGTGATCCTCAAAGTGCGACACCTCTCGCACTAGGCAGGCACTCCGCGCGGGAGGCCGTGATGACAGCTCACGTTCGAACAGATAGATGCCATTCGCTGGCGTTCTCATGTTGCTCGCTGCCATGTAACGCTGGACAGCTGAATGCCCGGCGAAGGCGACCGTAATATTGAACATGCGCTCGCCCAGGCCAGGCTTTCTTCCCACATCGCCTTCATTGCTCCCCGGGCCTGATGGCTTGGATGCACCATCAGGTCAACGAAGGTGCCCGACATCAGCTCGCGTCCCTGCATTTGGAAAGGTAGCGCAAGGACGAGCCTGCCTCCGACGATTGTTGTCCCGTCGTCAACGACGCTCTGCAGATCGCTGGGAGCGCCGGAGAGCTTCCAGCGCAGGTGATCGAGCGGTGCGACATCGATATCAACGCCGGGCCAGCGTCCATATGATGCGATCAGACAGTCGAGCATTCCCTGCTCGTCGCCGTCGCGGTAGGCGCGCAGCGTCCAGCCCCTGTCGCCTGTCATCGGCGTCAAGATAGCGCGTTGCACCGGCCCGCGCTCGACAGCGCTACAATGCGCGCACGATGAGCCCACGCAAGGCAGCGCGGCCCGGGCCCGGCTCCGACATGTTCGCGAAGGCCGGCGACGACCTGCGCCAGCGCGAGGCGCCATTGGCCGCCCGCATGCGGCCCCGTTCGTTCGACGAGTTCGTCGGGCAAGAGCACCTCGTCGGCGAAGGGCACATTCTTCGACGCCTGATCGAGGCGGACAACCTCCCTTCGATCATCCTCTGGGGCCCGCCCGGCACCGGCAAAACGACTCTCGCGCGCATCATCGCGGAGCTGACGCACGCGGACTTCGAGCCGGTGTCGGCTGTGTCGTCCGGCGTGGCCGACCTGCGACGCGTCATCGCAGAAGCCCGCGACCGGCGCGGGCTGGAGGGCAAGCGCACGATCCTGTTCATCGATGAGATACATCGCTTCAACAAAGCGCAGCAAGACGCCGTGCTGCCGTACGTAGAAGACGGCACGATCACGATGATCGGTGCGACGACGGAGAACCCTTCGTTCGAGGTGATCGGCCCCCTACTGTCGCGCAGCCGCGTGTTCGCGCTAAAGGCGCTCTCGCCGGAGGAGGTCGCGACGCTGCTGCGCCGCGCGCTCGCCGACAAGGACTTCGGTCTCGGCAACGAGCCGCTGAAGGTCGATGACGACGCGATCGAAGCGCTGGCGAACTCCGTCGGCGGCGACGCGCGTATCGCGCTGAACGCGCTCGACATGGCGGCGGCGAGCGCACCACCGGACAAGGCAGACAAGCGACATCTGACGCGGGAGATCGTCGAGGAGGCGCTGCAGAGCCGCACCTACCTCTACGATAAGTCTGGCGACGCACACTACGACACGATCTCCGCGTTCATCAAGTCGGTGCGCGGCTCGGACGCCGACGCGTCGCTCTACTGGCTCGCGCGCATGATCGAGTCGGGCGAGGATCCGCTGTTCATCGTGCGCCGGATGGTGATCCTCGCCGCGGAGGACATCGGGCTGGCCGACCCGCACGCCCTCGTCGTCGCAACTGCCTGCCAGCAGGCGGTGCACTTCATCGGCCTGCCGGAGGGATTCTTGCCGATGGCTGAGTGCGCGATCTACCTGGCGACCGCGCCGAAGAGCAACAGCGCGATGACGGCGTACGCGAAGGCGCTGGAGGACGTGCGCAACTCGCTGGGCGAGCCGGTGCCGCTGCACCTGCGCAACGCATCGACCGGCCTGATGCGCGACATGGGCTACGGCAAAGGCTACAAGTACGCGCACGAGTACGAAGGCCACGTTGTAGAGCAGACGCACCTGCCGGACCGCCTCGCAGGCCATCGCTACTACGAGCCGGGCGCGCTCGGCTATGAAGCGAAGATCAAGGAATGGTGGGACGAGATAAGGAAGCGGGACCATGAGAGCTGACCAAGAAGGCTCGCCCGCCCAGGTGCTCAGATGGCGTGAATTATCGATCCTAGATTCATCATTGCTATTCCTCGTTCCATGCCGCGAACATGATCTGCGCATGTTCGCACATGCCAAGATATTCCGCTTGGATACACGATTCGACTAGTAAATGGGCATAGATGCAAGACCAAAGACCAACTGATACGTGATTTAGCGGCCGTGTTCGAGTTTCCGGAGTATTTCGGCGAGAACTGGGACGCCTTGGATGAATGCTTGAACGACCTCAGCTGGATGCCGGCCCTCGGGTACGTTCTGATTGTGATTGACACAGACGCGATGCTTCTCGACGAGCCTCATGAGTTCGATACATTTGTTGACGTGCTGGTAACTACAGCACGTAACTGGGCAGTGCCTCCGACCGCTGAGCGGCCCGAGCGCTCCCCCAGACCATTCAAGGTGCTATTTCACTGCGAACCTCGGAATGCTGCGGCAGCACGCAGCCGATTGCGTAAGTCGACCACGACAGCGCTCACGGAACGCTGTCCGCCTTCACGGGTAGGCGGCGCGTGACCACGCCACCCATCCTGACACCCACCCAGATCGCAGCGCTGTTGCGCGCATCGATCGCGACGTTGCGCGCGGAGACGGAGGCGCTCGGCGCGGACGCGATGCGCTGGCATCCCGCTGGCGGTGAGTGGTGCGTGAACGAAGTCATCGGCCACGTGATCGAGGCGGAACGACGAGGCTTCGCCGGACAGATCCTGCGCATCCTGGAGCAGCCCGGCCGCCAGCTCCCAACGTGGGACCAGGACGCCGTCCAGCGCGAGCGCAACGACTGCGATCGCGACGGGCGCGAGCTGCTCGAAGAGCTGGCGTCGATGCGCGAGGACGGCCTGCGCATGCTGGACGACCTGGAGCCGAAGCAGCTCGAGCTGTCGGGCGAGCACCTGGACGTCGGCACGCTGCGGGTCATCGATCTGCTGCACGAGTGGCCCCACCACGATCGGGCGCACGTGCAGCAGGTGCTGAAGATTGCGCAGGCTTACGTCTTGCCGCACATGGGCAACGCCCAGCGGTTTTCTGAGATGGAGTAGAC
>JBKKBW010000504.1:0-1401 GCA_046713635.1 Dehalococcoidia bacterium | reverse complement strand
GAAGTAGTCCACGCCCGAATCGTCACTGGTCGTGCGGACACGCAGCGTTCCCGATGTCGGATTGGCGAACGTCATGTCCACGACGTAGTTCTGCCATGGACGCGGACCCAGGGTAAGGCCCACTTCTTGGCGCGCGCCTACGACGCCGTCCTCTACAATGAGGTTCTCCTTCTGCGTTAGCCAATCGGCTGCGGGGCCGTCGGAGAAGTCATCCTCGAAGAGCACCTCACCGCTCGCAAGGTCGGTGACGCGCAGCGAATCGATGCCGCGCGGCTGCGGCAGGCTGGGAATCTCGTCTGTGTCGCCCAGCGTAAGCGTGATACCACCGCTCTCAGGCGCGTCGAATCGCGCGACGGCGGCACGCTCGCCGTCGAACAGCGAGGTGAACTCGTCGCCATTTGCGATAACCCGAACGTGTACACTTTCACCGCCACGGCTCCACAGGTACAGCCCAAGGAGAATGAAATTGATACCGAGAAAGATGGCTAGCGTAATGCCCAGACGGTAGCGCTGCTCGCGCAGTCGCTCTACGATTTGCGCGCCGTGAAGGGAGATCCCACGGGATGGAGCCCGCACAGGAATGATCCGCTGGTGTGCGGGAGAAGGCTGCTCAGGTATTTCGTTCATATGTCACAGACGTGCTGGTTGCCGCAGCTCCGTGTCACTGTAACGAGACGATGTACGAGGGGATAGTGAGTGGATCGCCCAATATCCTAGGGCTAGCGGTGGGCCTGTCTGGGTTCGGCGGTATCGTCGTCAGTTGATTCACCTAGGGGATTAGGCGCATGAGACGGCTGTGCTTGTCCCAGGAGCTCGCCAAAAAGCTGCTCGTAGAACGCGGCCGTGCGTGCTGGGTCAAACAGATCGCGTATCTCCTTCTGTGGTCGGATGAAGCGTTCCGACTCGCGTAGGACTATCACAATCGCTCGCCCAATCGCTTCCGCGTCGCGAGGTGGCACAATCAGTCCCATGCCGGTGAGTCGAGGCACCTCCCGTACGCCCGGGATATCGCTGGCGACGACCGGCGTCCCTGAGAGCATTGCCTCAGCCTGCGTCATCCCGAACGATTCAGTCGAGTTCGTGCTCGGTAAGACCAGCACGTCAATGGCCTGATAGAACGACGCGAGTTCGCCGTCGGTGAGTAGGCCAAGGTGCCGCACAGCATCGCCGAGCGCGTCGATCTTTGGCTGTAGCCATTCATGGACATGTTCGCCTGGTACCGAATCGGTCGGACCCGCCAGCACTAACCGCGCGGTGGGCAACTCGCGCAAGACGATTGGCACGGCTGCTAGGAGATAGTCCAACCCCTTCTCCTCTGCGTAACGTCCGACGAATCCGACCAAGGCTTCCGTTCCCAAGCCGCGCTGCCGCCGAAACTCTGCTGGCGTCGTCTCCGGCGGC
>JBKKBW010000503.1:0-4605 GCA_046713635.1 Dehalococcoidia bacterium | reverse complement strand
ACTGGGGACCAGCTCTGGCATCAGGACGTGGCTGACGTGGAGGGCCAGGCCGAAGCCGACGACATATTCGGACATGCGGTGGCCATTGGTGACTTCAACGGCGATGGCCGGGACGACCTGGCCATCGGTGTGCCCAGGGAGGATGTCGGCGCGTTCGGGGACGCCGGGGTGGTGAACGTCCTCTACGGCTTCGGCGGCGGGCTCACGGCGGCGGCGGACCAGCTCTGGCATCAGGACGTGGCCGACGTAGAGGACGCGGCCGAAGTCGGCGACAATTTTGGTGGGGCGCTGGCGGCCGGTGACTTCAACACCGACGGCCAGGACGACCTGGCCATCGGTGTGCCCAGGGAGGCTGTCGGCGCGCTCGGGGACGCCGGAGCGGTGAACGTCCTCTACGGCTCCGCCGGCGGGCTCACGGCGACGGGGGACCAGCTCTGGCATCAGGACGTGGCCGACGTAGAGGGCGGCGTGGCCGAAGCCGGCGACAGTTTCGGTTCGGCGCTGACGGCCGGAGACTTCAACGGCGACGGCCGGGACGACTTAGCCATCGGTGTGCCCGGCGAGGCTGTCGGCGCGCTCGGGGACGCCGGGGCGGTGAACGTCCTCTACGGCTCCGGCGGCGGGCTCACGGCGGCGGAGGACCAGCTCTGGCATCAGGACGTGGCCGACGTAGAGGGCGTGGCCGAAGCCGGCGACAATTTCGGTGGAGCGCTGGCCACTGGTGACTTCAGCGGCAACGGCCAGGATGACCTGGCCATCGGTGTGCCCAGGGAGGCTTTCGGCGCGTTCATAAACGTCGGGGCGGTGAACGTCCTCTTCGGCGAGCCTCCACCTGCGGCGACAAACACGCCGACATCACCGGCAGCGTCTCCGACGCCCACGCGCACGCCGACACCGCTTGCCGGCCTCGCCGGCGACGTGGACTGCAATGGCGTTGTGAATGCGATCGACGCGGCGCTAATCCTTCAGCTCAGCGCCGGCCTGATCGGCGCCGTGGGCTGTCCGGAGAGCGCTGACGTGAACGACGACGGCTCGGTGAACGCGATCGACGCGGCGCTGGTGTTGCAGTTCGTGGCCGGGCTTATACCAGAGCTGCCCGCATAGACCTCCCCAGCCTGCCCTAGCAAAGCTGGCCCGGCTATTCTATATGGCGCTGTAAGCTCACAGTCCTAAATCGCAACGCTGCGTTGCCGGTCGTTCAGGTACGATCATCCCAACAAGCAAGTCTTATAGTAGGAGGCCAGAGCATGAACATCTTGGTGTGGTTACTAGTAGGACTGATCGGCGGGCTGATCGCGCGGCTGCTGGTGCCAGGAAGGCAGCCAGGCGGTATCATCGTTACTATTCTCGTCGGGATCGTTGGCGCGCTGCTGGGCGGATTCCTATCAATCGCGCTGGGAATGGGTAACGGTATCGATAACTTCGATGTCGGGACGGTCGTCCTGTCCGTCGTCGGAGCGGTGCTGATCTTACTCGCGTACCAAATGGTAACTTCTGCGACGAGCCGGGCTACGTAAGCATGAGGCAGTCGACCTCGTCACCGGGCTCGACTGCCTCAACATCTTCCGGAACGATGGTCAGGGCGTTTGCCAGCGCCATCGATGTAAGTACACCGGAGCCTTGGGGCCCCGTTAACGACGCGCGGTAGCGCCCATCGCGCTCAGAGAGAATCGAGCGCATGTAGACGCGCCGCGCGTCGGTGTTTTCCATACGTTCTTCGGCGACGGCACGGACGGCCGCCCGCTCCCAACCCACCTTACCGAGCATCTTGTAGACGGCGGCGCGCCCGAACAGCTCGAACGTGATCATTGAGCTAACAGGGTTGCCCGGTAGGCCGAGGTGCGGGACCTTGCGATCACCGGAACGGAACGCGCCGAACGCTAGCGGCTTGCCGGGCTTCATGCGCACAGTCCAGAAATCGATCTGGCCTTCCTTCGCCAGCACGTCCTTCACGACATCGTAGTCGCCGCGCGATACACCGGCCGAAGTGATCAGCATGTCGGCGTCCAGCCCCTCGCGTAGCCTGGCGGTCAGATCTTCGATCGTGTCGACGGCGATGCCGAGACGCTTCGGGATGCCGCCGGCTTCCGTCACCATCGCCGAAACGCTGTACGCGTTGCTATCGTAGATCTTGCCCGGCTCTGGTGGCTGTCCCGGTTCGAGCAGCTCATCGCCGGTCGAGAGGATCGCGACCACCGGGCGGCGGTAGACGCGCACCGTCGCGCGGCCGAGCGATGCTAGCACGCCTATCTGCGGCGGGCCAATCGCTGCGCCTTCGTGCAGGACTATAGTGCCGCGCCTGACGTCTTCGGCAGCGACGCGCACGTTTGCACCGGGCAGCGCAGCCTTGAGGATGCCAACGTCCCGAGCGCCCTTGGCGAATGATCCGGCGCCCTCGCCCTGTGTTTCGTCGGTCTCCTCGAACGGCACGATGCTATCGGCGCCGCGCGGGATGGGCGCACCGGTCATGATGCGGACAGCCGTGCCAGGCGCCACCTCGCCCTCGAAGATGTAGCCGGCGGCGAGTTCGCCCACGACACGAAGTCGCACCGGGGACGACTCGTCCGCGCCGGTCGTATCGGCGGCGCGGACCGCCTAGCCATCCATAGCGGTGTTGGCGAGCGGCGGGATGTCAAATGTAGCCGTCACGTCCTCGGCAAGGACCTGGCCTTGTGCGCTGAGGATCGGCTTCTCTTCCGGGGAGAGGCGTTCGAAGAAGGCGAGGATACGCTCGCGCGCCTCCTCAACGGAGATCATGGATTGCGTGACCATGTCCTGATTATAGAGCGTGCGCCGGGTTCGTCTGAGACCTGCCCCTAGATGGCGTTTGCTATTTCGCTTATCCCAGCTTTACGGATAGGCACGTTGTCGTGCGCTGCACGCCATCGACGCGCTGGATGCCGTCCGTGATGCAGGTGCCCAGCCGGTCGAGGTCGTCAGCTTCGAGCTGCACGATCACGTCGAACGGCCCCGTCACGGTGTCGACGGACGTAACCTTCGCGTCCGGGTGCGAAAGCTTCGTCATGGCTTCGCCGACCCCCTTCGCTCGCCCGACTTCAGCCTCGATCAGAATGTAGCCGCGCACGCTCATGGCTGGGTCCTCCTTGATTTGGTTCGTGTGTGGTCGATAGTAGCGCGGAGGGCGCGTTTTGTCATCTTGGCGACGTACGTTTGACCGCTCATCCGCTCGCTGGCCATAATGCTCCTACGATGACCACCGAAGCAATCGACCTGCAACAGCTCGCGTCCGAAGCGAAGGCGGGCCTCGATTCGGCTACCGATGAAGCCACGCTGCAAGCATGGCATGTCGACTACCTGGGTCGCAGCAAGGGCCGTCTGACCGCCGTCCTGCGCACGCTGAGCACTCTGCCGGTCGAAGAGCGGAAGCGGATTGGATCGGAGGCGAACGTGCTCAAGCAGCAGCTTGAGGCAGCGTTCGAGACGCGGCGCGAGGAGCTGGAGGGCAGGGCGCTCGCCGAGACGGTGGAGCAGGGCTGGCTGGACGTGACGCTTCTCGGCCGCCCGAAGAAGATTGGCCGGCTGCATCCAGTGACGCAGACGCTGCGCGACATGCTGACCATCGTCCAGCGGATGGGCTTCTCCGTGGTCGAAGGGCCGGAGGTGGAGGAGGACTACTACAACTTTCAGGCGCTGCGGATTCCCGAGGACCACCCGGCCCGCGATCTCCAGGACACGTTCTATATCGATCAGACGAAGGGCCGGACGTCGACGCCGCTGCTGCTCCGGACGCACACGTCGCCGAACCAGGCGCGATTCATGGAGACACACCAGCCGCCGATACGTATCGCTGTGCCCGGACGCTGCTACCGCCAGGAGGCCACGGACCCTCGGCACGAGTGGATGATTACGCAAGTCGAGCTGCTGGCCGTGGACGAAGGGCTGAGCATGGCCGACCTCAAGGGCACGCTTTTCGAGCTGGCGAAGGGGCTGTTCGGTCAGAAACGACGCGTGCGTTTTCGCTGCGACTACTTCCCATTCGTCGAGCCTGGCGTGGACATGGCTATCGACTGCTTCATCTGCGGCGGCGACGGGTGCCGTACGTGCGGCAACGAAGGCTGGATCGAGATCCTGGGCGCCGGCATGGTGCACCCGGAGATCCTCACGAACATGGGCTACGACTCCGAACGCTACACGGGCTTCGCGGCAGGGATCGGCGCCGAGCGGATGGCGTTGCTGCGCTATGGCGTCGACGACATCCGGCTCTTTTACCAGAACGACCTGCGCTTTCTCCGGCAGTTCTAATCCGTGCGAGTATCTCTCAAGTGGCTTGCTGACTACGTCGATGTGACGCTGCCTGCGAAGGAGCTGGCGCACAAGCTGACGATGGCCGGCCTCGAAGTCGAGCACGTCGAGCGCGCGGGCGGCGACTGGGACGAAGCGCTCGTCACGGTCGGGCTCGTCATCTCCGTCGAGCCGCACCCCAACGCAGACCGCTTGCGGCTCGCAACGGTCGAGTATGGCGCGGGCGAGCCGCTGACCGTCGTCTGCGGCGCGCCGAATGTCGCAGTGGGGCAAAAGATTGCGTTCGCGCGCGCCGGTGCGAAGCTGATCGACGGGCACAGCGGCGAGCCGGCCGAGCTGAAG
>JBKKBW010000502.1:0-2528 GCA_046713635.1 Dehalococcoidia bacterium | reverse complement strand
GTACATCGGGATGGACCGCTTCGGCATCGACATGTACCTGACAACCGAGAAGCGCGTCGCGGTGATCGCCGAGCTGTGCAAGCGTGGCTACGCCGATCGCATGGTGCTGGCCCACGACGCCTCGTGCTACATGGACTGGTTCCCGTGGGACGCGCTCAGCAAGGCCACGCCGCGCTGGCACTTCCGCCACATTAGCGATGACGCGCTCCCGATGCTACGCACCGCCGAGGTGCCGGACGATCAAATCGACCTCATGACGACGGGCAACCCGAGGACAATCTTTGAGAAGCGGGGAGCGTACTAGGGCTAGAATTGGCCGGCCGCGCGTGCCATGGGATCGACCGGCCTGCCCGAGCGTGGGTGCTGTTCGTCGCGCCGGTCTTGCTTCGACCCGTCAAGCGCGGCCTGCGCACTCGAGAGCAGTTGCTGCGGCGTAGAACCGTCTTCAGGGAAGCAGGCGATCGCGACGCTGAACGTCACGGGGTCGGCGTCTTCGTCCGCGGCGCTGAACACCGAGACTTGAGTGAGACTTGCGAGGAGTCGCGTCGTTGTCTCGACAGCACTCGCGCGGTTCGTCTCCGGCAGCAGCACAGCGAAGTCGTCGTCCTTCAGACGCGCGACCAGCTCTGGCGGCGACACGGTCTCGGCCAGCGTCGTAGCAGCCGAGCGGAGCAGCTTGTCGCCCATCGACTGGCCAAAGCTGCTGTTAAACTTCCCAAAGCCGTCGATGTCGAGCGTGACGAGCGAGAGCGCGCGGCCGTAGCGCCCTGCGCGCACGATCTCATGGTCGAGCGCATCCAGCAGCCGCCGCCGGTTGAACACCCACGTCACCGGATCGACGTCGGCGAAACGAGTCGCTTCGTCGCGCAGAAGCATGTCGCGGAGCGCGAGCGTGAGGTGGCCGACGAGCAGCTCGAGCGCTTCGACATCGATGTCGTCGCGGTCAAAGACGAAGGCGACGATACCCAGAGGCTCGTTCTCGACGACCATTGGCACGAACGCGATGCGCCGCACCTGCATCTTCTCCTCGGCAGCCTGCCACTGTTCATCGGGGATCACACCGCTCATCAGCGCGGAGAAGCTGTCGCGAATCGCAACCTCGCCGTCATCAAGAATGCTGTACAGGTCCTGGTTCTGCAGCAATGAGAACTCCAGCGCCGCTAAGTCCTCCTGAAAGGCTTCCATCGCCGCTTCGAATCGCGCATCGTTGCTGCCGCCGAGCGCAGACGCGCGCAGGAGTTGCCGCTTACGGTCGAGTAGGAGCGGGTAGACGAGCGTCGCGCCCGTCACGGTGGGCGCCTGCTCGAGCAGCATGCCCATCATCTCTTCGATCGTTGCGGTGCTGTGTAAGAACAACGACAACACTGCCAGACCATGCAGTTGCCGCTCCCGCTCCTTGTCGTCGCGGCCGCGTTTCGACGGCGGCGGCTCCAGCGCGACGATCGGCCTGCTTTCTTCCTCGCGTTCGCTGTCGTCGCGCTCCTCACGCTTTCGCTGTAGCCAGGAAGCCGGCATCGTTACACTCCAATCCTCTCTGGTGACGTCAGCCGCAAGAAGATCCGCCCCGTGTCTTGCGGGATAAGCTCACACGAGCGCCGCAGCGTCGATTCGACGGCGCCGCGCAATTGCTCCAAGTCGATGGCATGGCTTGCCCGCAGCGACACGACCGGCACCCCGTTCGCGTAGCTGGCGAGCGTAATCTCTTCGATGCTTCCGATTCCCAGCAGCGCGCGGTGCAGCGGGACGAGGTCGACGCGGCGCTCGCGGTCCTCGACGGTCACCATGTACAACTGAGGTAGCAAGTCCAAGCCGTGCCGTTCGGGTTCGCCGGCCGCATCCTGGGCCGCTTTCTCCACGCGCTCGTGCTCCATCCGCTCCCACAAACGCTCGAACGGCGTGTAAGGATCGTCATCTCGGTCGCGGAGAGGGGGCACGTCCGGCACCGGCTCACGGTCCACCGGCATTTCTGGAGCCGCCTCGGGCGTGGACCGAGGCACCAAACGCAACGCTGGCGCCTCTTCCGGTTCGGCATGAGGCTCCAAAGCTGGGTTCAAGGCATCGCGTATCTGCGCTATCGCCTGAACAGCAGACTGGAGCCCCTGCTCGAGAGCGTCAAGCGCCTGCTCCAGCGATTGTCCCAGATTAGGATCGGTCCCGGGCATGTTCGGTCCTGCGGCCATGAATGACTCCTGTAGTAGTTTCGGCATCCGAGCGCTGAAGCTAGACGAGGCCTCCACCTTCTGGGTATCATCCCCCTGCCCGCTTGAGAGTGCCCATCCAGAATCGAAACCTCTACCAGGACGGAGGAAGCTCATGACTACCGACACCAAGAAGGACATCTACGAGCTGGGCGAGATCCCTCCCTTGGGAGAGATTCCGGCCCAAATGTACGCCCAAGTCATCCGCCGCGAGCGCTTCGGCGACCCGGACCAGGCATTCGCCGTGGAGAAGGTCCCTGAGCCGGATATCGGCCCCAATGAAGCTCTCGTCTACGTGATGGCTGCGGGCATCAACTACAACAACGTCTG
>JBKKBW010000501.1:0-5322 GCA_046713635.1 Dehalococcoidia bacterium | reverse complement strand
CACATACGCTGCAGCTCGAACAGGCGGAGCATGCGCTCAAGCTCCTCGCTCGCGAGGTGCCGGGCGAAGAAGCGATTCACATCGCATTGCTGCCAGCGCCGTCACCCTGAGCGCAGCGAAGGGTTTTGGCCCCTCTGCTGTTCTCGTCTGGTATTCTGAGCGGCTAACGCCTGGCTCTAATCGGACGTCGTCGGAGGAAATCATGCCGGAAGCAGACATAGCCCGCGGGCTCCAGCGCATGCCGAAGGTGGTCGGCTTCATGCCATTCGCCGCTCAACTTGGCTTGGAGTTCTTGGAGGGCGGCGAAGGCTATGCAAAGCTTCGGCTACCCTTCAAGAAGGAGAACACCACGGCAGCCGACGCACTTCACGGCGGCGCCATCGCCACGCTCATTGATACCACCGGGTCGATGGCCGCCTGGGCGACATCTGAGATCGGCAACCCTCGCTACTTCGGCTCGACAGTCGCCGTGACCGTGAACTACCTGTCCGGCGTGATCGCTCAGGACTGCGTCGCAGAGGGCCGCGTCCTCAAGCGCGGCAAGGAAATTGTGTACAGCGACGTTCGCGTCATGAACGCAGAAGGCAAGATCTGCGCGCAGGGCAACGTGATCTACCGCATCGTCGATCGCGGTGAAGGCTGATGTCAGTTCTGACGCCAATCGAAACGCCGTCTACCGAGGAGCTACGGAGGCTCTACGAGCGCCTCTCGTGCACCGGCTGCGGCCCTCGCGTTGTGTGGGACGCGTGACGGAGCCCCCGCTCCCCCACGCGCGTGACCCGCTGCTCTTCACGCCTGGCCCGTTGACGACGAGCCTGAGCGTGAAGCAAGCGATGCTCCACGACGCGGGTTCGTGGCACTACGAGTTCAATGCTATCGTTGCCAGCATACGAGCGCGGCTGCTCGCCCTTGCAGGCACATCGCAGAGCGCCGGGTATGAAGCTGTCCTTATGCAAGGCAGCGGCACGTTTGGCCTGGAGTCCGTCATTACCAGCACAGTCCCGCGCGACGCGCGCCTGCTCATCATCGCGAACGGCGCGTACGGCGAGCGTTCGATCAAGATTGCGGAGACCGCTGGCATCGACGTTATCCCACTCCGCTACGACGAGGATATGCCAGCCAACGCTGAGGATGTGCGCCAAGTGTTGGCCGACGACAGCGCCATCACCAACGTGGAAATCGTCCACTGTGAGACGACAACCGGCCTGCTTAACCCGATCGAAGCCGTCGGACGCGTCGTCAAGGAAGCGAAACGTGCCTATATCGTCGACGCGATGAGCAGCTTCGGGGGCATTCCCATCGACGTGTCCGCGCTTGGCATCGACTACCTCATCTCGTCCGCGAACAAGTGCATTGAGGGCGTGCCAGGCTTCTCGTTTGTCATCGCGCACCGCGACGCGCTGCTCGCCTGCGAAGGCTACGCGCGCAGCTTTAGCCTCGATCTGCTCGACCAGTGGCGTGGCCTTGAGAACAACGGCCAGTTCCGCTTCACCCCTCCGACGCACGCGATGCTGGCATTCTCCCAAGCGCTCAGCGAGCTGGAACAAGAAGGCGGCATCGTGGCGCGCGCCGCACGCTACCGCAACAACCACCAGACGCTGCTCGCTGGTATGAGTGAGCTCGGTTTCAGGCAGCACCTGCGCCCCGAGGTGCAGAGCTACATCATCACGTCCTTCCACTATCCGGAGCACCCGAGCTTCGACTTTCCGGAGTTCTACCGCAGGCTCGCCGATCGTGGGATGATTATCTATCCCGGCAAGCTGGCGCAGCAACCATGCTTCCGCATCGCCAACATTGGTCGCCTGTTCGAAGCAGACATGCGGCAGCTCTTGGACGCAATAGAAGACGTCATGGAGGAGATGGGCTGCAGTAATGAGTGTTGAGCACCCGCCTCGAGGGCCGTATCGCGGCCCGCTGCGCGCCGCTATCTTCGACTGGGCCGGTACCATCGTCGACTACGGTTCGCGCGCGCCAGCCGGCGTCTTTCTCGAAGTCTTTCGCCGCTACGACATACGGATAACGATGGCGCAGGCCCGTGAGCCGATGGGTGTGCATAAGCGCGACCACATCGTCGCGATCCTGGCGATGCCTGACGTGGCTCTGCAGTGGTGCGACCGCCACGAACGCGACGCGAACGAAGCGGACATTAGCTCGATGTACGAGGAGCTGGTCGAGCTGCAGCTCGCGTGCTTGCGCGACTACGCGCAACTCATCCCAGGGACGTTGGACACCATCGCCGCGTGTCGCGAACGAGGACTGAAAATCGGTTCGACGACGGGCTACAACCGAGCAATGCTCGATATCCTCCTGGAGGAGGCCCGCCACCAGATGTTCAGCCCGGACGCCGCCTTCTGCGTCGACGACGTACCCGCCGGGCGGCCGCACCCCTATATGGCCCAGCGCGCCGCGATCGAGATGGAGGTCTACCCTCCGGAGGCCATCGTCAAAGTCGGCGACACGGTCCCTGACATCGATGAAGGGCGTAATGCTGGCATGTGGACCGTCGCGGTAACAAAAACCGGCAACGAGCTTGGCCTGTCGGAGCAAGACGTAGCAGCACTTCCGCCCAATGAGCTGGCGGCGCGTCTGGACGCCGCCGCGGTTAAGCTATCAGCAGCCGGAGCGCACTACGTCGTCGAGGGCGTCGGAGCGCTCATGCCGGTGCTCGAGCAGATTGAGGCGCGGGTCTCAGCCGGCGAGCGTCCGTAGGCGCGGCCCGACAGGGGGCGCGACGCTATGCCGGATTTGGGGTAAGATACGCGGCAGGGCGGGAAAGAAGGAGAGCGCTCATGGCAGAGGACGACCGGCAGCTCCAGGAAGCCCCTGATGTCTCGTCTCGAACGGCAATTGAGCAAGCGAAGCTCATCGGCGCTGCGGTAGCCGGACTGCTTTTGCTCACGTTCCTTCTGTCCAATATGCAAGAAGTGGCGATCAAGTTCCTCTGGATGGACTGGCAGATCGACATGATCTGGGCGCTCATCCTGAGCGCCCTCCTAGGCGGCCTCAGCGTCTTCCTTGGCATGTGGTTCCTGGGCCGCCGCAGAACGAGGGGTCATCACTAGCTAGCCGGCATCCGCATGTAACGCTCAGGCGTCTCGACGAAGAGCCGCAGGCAGTTGTCCGAACAGAACGTACGCTCCGCACCCGCCAGTACGAGACGCGCGACCGCCTCGTCCGGACCAAGTTCCATGCCACACACAGGGTCTATAGTCCTCTCCGTGCCGGCCCGTTGCAGTCGCCGCACTTCGAACAACTCAACCGCATCTGCAACGCCTTTGAGCTTTCGCTTGCCGAGCGCGACAAACTCGGCCTCCTCCAAGCCCTTCGACTTATCGCGCACATCAGCCGTCACCACGGTCTGGTGTCGTTCCGCCTCGGCGCTGAGTCGGGACGCAATGTTCACCACAGCCCCGACGTAGTCACCCTCTCGATACAGCACGCGTCCCCAATGGATGCCGCTGTGCGTCGCCGGGAACTGCGGCTCCGACGACGTGGCTTCTTCGATCTCAAGCGCTGCGGTGACGGCCGAGGCTGCATCACGGAAGACGAGCATGAAGCCATCCCCGCTCTGCTTGACGACATGGCCCTGCGCGCGTCCGGTGGCGTCTCGGACTAGGCTCGATAGCCGGTCGAGGACATCGGCGGCAGCGCGATCGCCCATCGCTTCGGTGAGTGGCGTGTAGCTTGACAGATCGACGAACACGACGGCTCTCGACACTTCGCCGGGCACGTCCGGAATGCTCGAAAGACCAGCGTCCTCTGCTACGTGCAGCGCAGCGTCGTCGCGGCGCGCCTTCGCCGCCGCCTTCCGGAAAAAGTAGAGCAGCGTCGGCTCGCCCGTCTGACGCGTGTACTGGGCGACGGCTTGGGTTGCGGCCAGCGCACTATCCGGCGCTAGCCCGCTGGCGAGAAACCGCTGATGCACGTACATATGGAACGCACGCTGGCTTGCCTGCGCGGCTCGCTCGGTTACATCCGCAAAGACACGGAATATCTGCAGCGCACCCTCCTCGGGAAGGCCAGCTGTCACTATACGCCTGGTCGCACGCAGCGCGATTACATCGTCGTCGTCCAGTAGGCCATCCTCATCCAGCAAGTTGCCCGCCTTGACAACCCGCTCGACCAGGCCCGGGTCCACACCCGCGCGCTCAGCTGCCTCGTCAATCGAATAGCTCGGCTGGAGGCCGCGTGGAAACAGGTTCTGCGCCTCGCGATCGAGAAACGGATTCGTTCGCTCAACTCGCACTACGGTGTCGAGGTCTACGCCCCGGCGCAGCACAACGCGCACCACGCGAGCGCGCAGGGCGTCGTGTTCGCTGAACGAATCGCCGGAGCGGCTCGTGATCAGGCCGCGCTCTTGCCAGCCAAGCAGCGTTTCGGCGGACTCGCGGGTATGCGCTGCGAGGTCATCGATACTGAGGTCGCCAGCCATGCTGGCAGTATGCCAGATGGGCGGCGTCCGCTCGCGCCCCGCGTCCGTGATCGGGCTATGCTATCATCTGCCAGTCCTCGCCCAACAGGAGCATGCATGTCAGAACCGATACTCATCGCCAAGGGAGCACAGCCGATCTCGCTGCTGCCTCAGATGGCGAATAGGCATGGATTGATCGCCGGAGCCACAGGCACAGGCAAGACCGTGTCACTGCAGGTGATCGCCGAGCGCCTCAGCGCGGCCGGAGTACCCATCTTCGCAGCCGACGTGAAGGGCGATCTCGCAGGTATCAGTCAGCCTGGTGGCCAGAACCCGAAGGTCGCGGAGCGAGTGCAATCGTTAGGGTTGGAAGAGTTCACCTACGCCGCAGCGCCCGTCACCTTCTGGGATGTCTTCGGCGAGCAAGGACATCCTGTCCGCACGACCGTTTCGGAGATGGGGCCGCTCTTGCTTGGCCGCCTGCTCAATCTCAACGAGACGCAGACCGGCGTGCTCACGCTGATCTTCAAAATTGCTGACGACAACGGCATGCTGCTTCTGGACTTGAAGGACCTCCGCGCGATGGCGCAGTACGTAGGCGACCAGGCGAGCGAGTTCAAGACGGAGTACGGCAACGTCTCGAAGGCAAGTGTCGGCGCCATCCAGCGCGGACTGCTCACGATCGAAGAGCAAGGCGGCGACAGGCTGTTCGGCGAGCCCGCGATGAACCTCGACGATCTTCTGCAGACGGACGCACAAGGCCGCGGCGTGATCAACGTCCTCACCGCAAACAAGCTCATGCAGTCACCGAAGGTGTATGCAACGCTGCTTTTATGGCTCCTATCTGAACTCTTCGAGCAGCTCCCCGAGGTAGGCGACCCGGATGTGCCCAAGCTTGTCTTCTTCTTCGA
>JBKKBW010000500.1:0-6324 GCA_046713635.1 Dehalococcoidia bacterium | reverse complement strand
GTAGAGAACCACCCCTCACCCCCGCCCCTCTCCCGAGGGAGAAGGGAGTACGGTGTGAGACAACGGGGCGCTCTTCTGCGGAAGGGCGTCTCGCTTGTTGTTAAGCGAGAGGGCGCAGCCAGGTTCTACCTAGTTTGGGGTGGGATGGTTGGAGGAGCGCGGTAAAGATCCTTCGCTGCGCTCAGGATGACACAATCTGCCTAGCAGAATTCGGGTGGTTTGCGGCAAGGGATGGGCGGGAGCTGATCGAGCAGGCCGGCGCTGTATTGCAGGATCAACGCAGCGTCTCGGCTGTCGATGACATCGTTGCCGTCGACGTCGGCGGCGTCGGGGCAGGGGAGCGTGGCGAGGAGGCCGGCGCTGTGCTGGAGGACGATCGCGGCGTCGATGGCGTTGGCGCCGGGGACGCAGTTGGCGTCGCCGTTGCGGAAGGGCACGAACGCGCAAGCACCACCGGAGCATGCGATGTGGCCGCCGTTGGGTGCGCAGTCGTTGGTGTCATGGCTATACAGTTCAATGGCGAACCCAACGTCTGCGTCTCCTCCCATGCGCGAGAGCGGCACGATGAAGGTCCCCAACGTGCCCTCGTAGATGAAGTAAGGACTGTCCGGACTTTGGGAGTTCGTGTCACCAATACCTCCCCAATTGATCAACAGGCCCTGATCGGCGCCGTCGGCGAACGCCCGGTATTCGAAGCCAAGGCCCGTCGGATAGTCGCAGCTCGTGTAGATGGAACTAGCATCGGTATCTCCCCGGCTGCCAGTCGCGCGATTTAGGTCTGCGTCGACTTCTAGCCAAGCGTGGACCTCGAATGGCGGCAAACTGCGATCGAGCCTGGCGGTGATGCATGCATGCTGGCCGTTTGAGGCGAAGGAAACAGAACGGATGTCGATTGGGAAGTTGTCGTTGTCCGTGTCTCCCAGTGGATCGTCGAACGTGAACTGCGGCGTCGGGCACGTTGGCAGATCGAACGACTCTACGCGCAACTCCAGGTCTCCGCCGCGCGAGTCGATGCAGAAGCTGGCCACCTCGCCACCCTCGCTTGGGGACTGACACGTGTAGCCCGCTGCCTGCAGGTAGTAGGTCTGCCCGGCACGGGCGTGGAATGCGAGCGCTTCACGTCCGCACGCGACCTGCGTCAGTGACGCGAGTGACGTACCTTCGAACGCACCGACCTTCGCACCGAAGTCAGTGCCCGGGAAGGCGCTGGCCTTGAGGTACGTATCGACGACAGGCGCATAGCGATACCAGACACTGTTGGCCGTGTAGCCCTGGTTGTAGGCGCATGAGGCGTCAGGCTCGAAGCCCTGGACGCTGGCGGCGACGGTATCGACGGACGATTCGAAGGGCAGGCTGTTGATTTGCGTGGCGGAGGCGAAGTTGTCGTTCGGCGGCGGCGTGGTTACTTCCATTTGGAAGGAGAGGCGGCCGAGGTCAAGGAATGCGCTGTCCGGCTCGTCCGGGAAAGACAAGAAGCGCTCGACCTGGATGTAGTGCGTCTCCCCGGCTACTGCCTCAAAAGCAAAGCGCGGTGCGGCTCCGAAGAACGGGACCGCGGTCGCGCAGTCGACTTCGGCCAGCCCGAAGGCGTCGCCCAAACGCCAGACCGAGACGGTTGAGAGCAGATCGCTACCGGCCGCGTCGACGATGACGTGCGTGGCGGCCGGAGGAGTGTATTCGTACCAGACGGTCCCGCGTAGACCATCGCTACCATTGAAGCCGCTGCAGTCCGAAACGCGCTCGCCGAGCTCGACGGTGGTGTTTCCTGCCTTCGCTGTGTGCGCGAACGGGAGGGAATCAATGATGATCGCGTCAGCGAAGTCGTCGTTGGGCGCGACGAGGCAACCATTGTCGGCGGCGTCGGTGAGCGCGTCGCCGTCGTTGTCGACAGCGTCGGTGCAGGAGCCGGGGTTGATGCTGACATGCTCGGGAACACTGCCAGCGTCTTCCCAGTCCGAGCCGAGCGCCTTCTCCATGTGTTCTTCGAAGCCGTCTGCATCGCCGTCGATGGCAGGGCAGCCGGTATCGGCTGCGTCGACGAACCCGTCGAGGTCGTCGTCGTTGCCGTCGCGGCAGGCTGCGAACGGGTAGTTGTTGGAGGCATTGATCGCGTCGAGGCGGCTGTCCTCTGGTGAGCTTTCGAAATCTTCCGGATCGGAGCCGAGGCGGAGCTCCAGGTCATCCGGCAGCGACGAGTCACCGTCGGAATCGATGCACCCGGAGTCCGTTGCGTCTGTTGCGCCGTCGCCATCGTTGTCGAGGCCATCGACGCAGGACGCTTCGGGTGCGAAGTGCAGAAGAAAGCTGCTGGTTTCGGGTGTGCTGGCGGCGTCGTTCGGGTCGGAGCCGAAGACTTCTTCAGCGAGATCGATCGCGCCGTCGGCGTCTGTGTCGGTGAAGGCGGCGTTGGCGGATGGGACGAAGGCCTGCGTGGAGGCGAGAGCGGTGAGGAGCGCGAGGGCGATAACTGCAGTGAGTTTGGCGAGGGTTGGCATCGGCATGGCGGGATCCTCTGCTGTTGCCGAAAGTATACAGGGGGCGCGTGGTTTCGTTCACCGCTGGCGGCTGACCCCTCCCCCGGCCCCTCCCCGATGCGGGGAGGGGAGCGAAGAAACCATGGATGTTGGTGCGGCAGGACGGCTTCGGGTCCACCCCGCCTTCCTTCTACCCCGCTCCCCTCAGGATGACAACGGCGTTAGCAGGGAGGTTGGGGAGAAGGCCGGCGGTCGCGCCTACGAGGGGTTATGAGCAGTCGTGGAAGTATTGCTGGACGGTGTAGAGGATGTCATCGATTCGCTGCATGGCGTCCGGCCGGCCGAGGTCCCATTGATCGGGGCCGAGCAGGGAGCGATCGGTGGATGGCGTGTAACCGGTCTGATAGGGCGGGCGGCCGCCGCTAGGATCTGCGTCGTCGATATAGTACTGGTCGAGGACTAAGAGGATATCGTCGACGCGGTTCAGGCCGTCGCCACTGGGGTTGAAGTAGTCCCAAGGATTGAACGGATTGCGCTTGCCACCACTGAGCTGGGTGGTGGCTAGCTCCTTGTCGCTGGGGCAGCCGTCGGCATCGACGTCGTCGCCGGGGACGAGCGGCAGGAAGGTGAACTGGGAGAGTCGTTGTGTCTGGCCGCAGATTCGGTCCGACACCGTGTCGAGCGAGGTTGTGATATCAGCCCAGACAGTGGTGCGTTCGTAGTGACCCATCCGCAGCGATGCCTCTTCGAGAGCCGTGTAGCTCGAGCCGTCGTAGTCGATGCAGACGGTGGCCGTCCCGCTGTGCGTGGCGGTGGTCGAGATGGTGTAGTACGGGCCGGCGACGTTGAGACCGGGAAGGACACCATTCGCGATACTGAGCGTTGTGGCGCCAGCGATCGAAACGTTCGCGAACGTGACTTCTACATCGGAGCCGAGCGCGGCTGTCACGTTGTTGCCGGCGCCGGTCGTAGCAGTGGAAGCTGCGCAGTTCGGGTTGGCGCAGCGGGTCACTTTCATGCCACCGGACAGCGAATGGTACGCGACTACGGGATCGCCGGACGAAGCGATGGCCACAACCGGGTTCCAAAGGGCCTCGTCCAAGCCGACGACACTTTCGTCGCCGCCAGCGCAGTTGGCATCGTTGCAGTGCGCGACACTCACGTCGTAGTTGGTTAAGTTGTCGCTGGAGTACGCGACCACAGGATAACCGGCGGCATCCAGCGCCAGAGATGTGAAGCCGAGCAGGCTGGTGTACGCCTGCAGCACGACGATTGTTTCGATGCTTTCGTCTCCGCCTGCGCAGTCCGAATCGTTGCAGTGCGCGACGTTGATCATGCGCGTCGTACCGCCCTGATATCGGGGATAGCTGATCACGGGGTTGCCGGAAGCATCGAGGTCCAGCGAGGAAACGGCGCCCGCCGAACCCGGGAGGTCTACCGTCTCGATCGAATCGTCGTTTCCCGAGCAACTCGAATCGTTGCAGTGCAGGAGCTTGATCCGCGCCGGCGATGTTCGCTCCGTATAGCTCACGACCGGGTTGCCTGCGCCGTCGAGCCGTATCGATGGCTGGTAACCGACGTCGCCAGCTGTGTCAGGAGAAGTGATCGTGTCACCGCCAGCTGTGCAGTCGGGGTCGTTGCAGCGCAAGACCTTAAGATCGGTGGTGGTGATGCTGTAGTAGGCCACGGCCGGATTGCCCGACGCGTCGAGCGCCAACGACGTGGAGCCAATGTAGACTGCTGGATCCAGCGTGACAATGCTTTCGTCGTTATCGGCGCAGTCCGGATCGTTGCAGTGAACGACATTGAGGCCGCCGGTAACGGCACTAACATAACTGACGACTGGGTTGCCTGCGCCATCAAGTTGCACTGAGCTGAAAAAGCCGGCGTCGTTCGTGGCGTCGGGCTCGGCCACGCTTTCGTCGCCGCCCAGACACTCAGCGTCGTTGCAGTGGACGACCCGAAGGCGCGTTGGGCTGTGGGAGAAGGCATAGCTCACCACGGGGTTACCAGCAGCGTCGATGGTTAGGGACGGGAAGAGTGCGTTCTCCAGGCCAGGCTCTACGTGCGAGATGGTCGTATCGAAAGCCGGCCCCAGCGAAGCATCGCGGGCGCCTGCTAGCAATACGCCGGCCGCGAGCATGAGGGCTAGTGTGAACCGAGCTTGCCGGAGCACAAGCAACCTCCAGTGCGGGGAACGCCGCGATCATACCACGAACGCGCGATGGGCGGCGCGACAAGGAGCGACCGGCATGGCATCCAAGCAGACCGAACGAAGGGAAGATCGAAGTGCATGCGAACGAAATGCCAGAAGTCCTTGATCGCAGACGTCTAGACGTCTATACTAAGCGCTATGGAATACTCCGCGAAGGCACCACCTGGCCGTGTTCGCGATGCCATCGTGCAAGTACTCGAGACCTCCGGCGCGCCTTTGCCGGTGCAAGAGATCGAGATGCGAGTTTTCCAGCTCCTCGGGCAAATCTCGCCATCCTCAGTGCGATCCTACCTCCGCCTAAACACGCCGAGGCTTTTCGTTCGCGAGGAGCGCGGTGTTTATGGCACTTCCGCATCCCATAGGGCATCGCAACAAACGATGCCAATGCCATATGAACGCGAAGAGTCCTTCTCAGTGGGCCGCGCGACACTGCATCGAGCTGACTGCTTCGACTGGCTGGTGCGTCAAGCTGACCAATCGATTCACGCCATCGTCACTGACCCTCCCTACGGATTGCAGGAGTATTCCGAAAAGGAGCAGGAGAAACTCCGAAATGGTCGTGGCGGAGTGTGGCGGATTCCGCCATCATTTGACGGGCACGTCCGCTCGCCATTGCCGCGATTTACGACACTAACAGCAGGCGACCTTTCCGATCTGCGCGTGTTCTTCTATCAGTGGGGAAAGGTGCTACTTCCAAAGCTTGTTCCTGGCGCGAACGTGGTTGTCGCATCCAACCAGCTTGTCTCTCACATCGTATCGATGGCCCTGGCCGAGGCTGGCCTTGAGCGGCGCGGCGAAATCGTGCGTCTCGTCATGACGATGCGCGGCGGGGATCGGCCCAAAGCAGCGCACGATGAGTTCGCTGACGTGAGTGTAATGCCGAGGTCGATGTGGGAGCCTTGGTTGGTATATCGCAAGCCAATCGCCGGGCGGGTACAAGACAACCTGCGGAAGTGGAAAACAGGTGGCTTCCGGAGACCTCAGAAAGACAAACCGTTCTGTGACATGATTAAGTCAGCCCCCACACGCGCCAACGAACGTGCGCTAGCTGCTCACCCAAGTCTCAAGCCACAGGCATTTCTGCGCCAGGTCGTGCGTGGCGTGCTACCGCTTGGTGAGGGAGTGGTATGCGATCCATTCGCAGGAGCTGGGTCAACGCTAGCTGCGGCAGAAGCGGTAGGCTACCAAAGCATGGGTGTGGAGAAGGATCACCGATACTACAAGCTCGCCTGTCGGGCGATTCCACGGTTGATCCAGTTCCAGCCTAGGGCCGAGCTTCACACTCGATAGACCCAGCTGTCTCGGAGTTTCCTAATCCCTTCCTTGTGGAGCGTCGCTGTGCGTGTGCCGAGTTCGCCGCGCGCGTTCTTTCTGAAGTCATCAACGTCAACGTGGCCGATGTAGACCTCCGTAAATCGAGTAGGGCGGCGAGCCACAGCCGGTTCAGTTGCGTTGTCGATGTCGTACACGAAGACGCAGAGCCACTGCTTCCGAGCGCCGTGGGTATCGACTGCCCCACGGGCCTTACGAGTCGTTTTTATCTCCACTCCGAATTCTCCGGAGGCAACGGAGTCGAGTTCGTACTGCCCGCGCACGATCAGATCCGGGTGTCCATTGAAATGCCGATTCTCGGTG
>JBKKBW010000499.1:0-3302 GCA_046713635.1 Dehalococcoidia bacterium | reverse complement strand
GTCCCAGCGTTCGTGGTGATGGAGCGCTATCGAGGCCATTAGCTCGAATCCGGGCCGGCCAGAGAGAAACTCAGCACCCCACCTGGTGTGGTGTTTCATGAGCTCCCACTCCACGTCGCTGAGCTTGCCCGTGCTACCCAGGACCGCCTCGGGCACTCTGATCTTGCCAATGTCATGCAGTACGGAAGCTAGGCCTATCTCACGCGCCTCAGTTGCTTCGAAACCTAGCTCCAGCGCGAGCAACTCACTGACTGCGCGGACGCCCTGCAGGTGGTGGCCGGTCGTCAAGTCATGCGCTTCGGCTGCCGCAGCTAGCATCATCACTGTTTCAGCGCGCGCCTGTTCCAGGTCGGACGAGGCTAACTGGAGTTCTTCCACCAGCGTTGTCATGAAGACAATGGCGGTTACCTGACTGGAGACGGCGGTCAAGAACTGTGCGTCCCATGTAGTGAACGCCGCCGGTTCTCTGCTTGCAGCCGAAAGCATTCCCACGACGCGCTCCTGCCATATCATTGGAACCACAAGGCCCGACTGAAGGCCCATGCCTGCGAGCAGTTCACGCTCCGTTTGCGTAAGGCGATCATCACTAGAAATGTCACTGAGGAAGACCGGGCGCCGGGTCCGCTCGAGAAGCTCTCCCAGAGGGTGATTCTGCGCTTGGTTCTGCTCGCGAACCCATGCCTCCTGCATCTCCTGCGGCGCGCGGGCGAAGCCGCGTTGCCATGACGTTGACGTCCGCGCGGGCGCGCCGGCCACCTCGAAGTTGACGGCGTCATAACCGACCCCTATAGATAGCTTGTGCCCAACGAGCCGGAGTTTTTCGTCTCGAGTTCCAGGAGCGGTAAGGAGCGGGAGAATGTCACTCAGCAGCTTGGCGACGCGCCCATTCTCGCGAGGCCTTCCGGAGCCCTTCAGCGTCGTTCGATGTTGCTTCTGCGCGTACATCGCATTATCGGAGAGGCGGATCAGGTCTCCCAATGTCTCCGCCTCTTCAGGATAAATCGCTACTCCGAAGCTGGCGGCAGCGTGCACTGAGATGTCTGTCCCAGCGTCGTACGTGCTAGCGTTCGAGAGGTCATGAAGAACCGCGTTACAATACTGTTCGGCTGAGGCGCGGCCGGCGCCAGGTATGAGTGCGAGAAACTCGTCGCCACCGTAACGTCCCACAATCGAGTTGTCGCGCTCGAGTACGCGAGCAAGCGCCACAAGCACCGCATCGCCGGTTTGGTGGCCATACGTGTCGTTGGTTGCCTTGAGCTCGTCTAGATCGACAACCACCACCGCTAAGGTCTGCCTGCCCTTCGACAGGAAGGCCTGCAGCTGCTCGACTATGGCAGCGTGATTCAGGACGCCCGTCAGTGGGTCTCGCCGGCTTCGTTCCTGCTCCGCGAGAAGGGCGCGCTCAAGCTGAGCCTTAGAGGCGCCAAGCTCCTCTATCGCTCGGATAAGCTCCTGGTTCGCCGGTTCTTTGCGTCGCATAGCCCAATTCTGCGCGTATAGCGCCCTTCTAGTTATCGTCCAGTTGGCCAGGACGCTAGATACGGCACTTCCTGAGCGGAGACACGTAGATTTGAGGATGGGACTGGAAGCTGGCTTAGACCCTTTGTCCGCGGGCGTCTGGGGCAAGCCTAGCTTGCGGGTACGTTGATCTCAGGTTCGCTCGCAGCCTCGACCGGAGCTTCCGTTTCTGGCGCTTCCTTGCGCAAGAACGCCGGGATCCGCTCCTGGGCGCGCCTTAGAGAGCGCTCGCGAAGGAGCCGCTGCCGGTCAACCAGTTCAGCAAGTACGGCGCTCCTCACCTTGGCCGCCGCCCAGCGTTTCGCGAACCCAACGCGACGCAGCGGTACTGGCAGCGGATTCGGCCACTCTATGAGGACACCGTAGTCGGCGCTTGCGGCGTCAGCGAAGTAGTCTTCGATGACGCCGATCATGCGGGTTCCGGGGATGCCCATGTATCCGCGCAGGTTCGAGCAGACATAGTCTGGCGCGTCCTCGTCTGATATCGTCCGCAGGTCTCGTTCCAGCCGAAGCTGCCCTGCGAGCTTGCGGTACTCATCGTCCGCAAGCGGCGCCAGTCCGGCGTCGATCCGCTCCTCGTTACATCTAAGCCCGCGAATCTCACGCAGGTGCGCATACTGGTCCGCCGTGAATTCTGCCTTGCCCTCAGATCCCCTGCGCTCGTTGAAGCCGGTGAAGCCGTTGAGGCGGCTGCCGCCGATCAGCTTCTTCTTCTCCCATTCCACGACTGAGGCCAGGATCTCGCCGAGCAGAATGTACGTAGCGCCTTCCGTCACGGACGTTAGGTTTACGCCCACGAGCGCATTCCCATTCCGGTCGAAGTTCTGGATCGTGCCCTGCGAGGTTACCTCGTCCCACGATGTTGATGCGCGCAGGGCGTGCTCGCCGGCTGGCATCACCGTCGACCAGGCAGCCAGAGTGCGTCGAACTGGCTCACCGTTGTTCGTCCTAACGTGGATCGCAGCTAGCTGCCCCTCGGGAAACGACTGAAGCCGCGAAAGGATCATGTCTCGCGTAGCCGCCTGGTCGCGCCATCTGATCCGCTCGATCGTTAAGATCCGGTCGATGTCCTCTGGCTGCACCCGCCGCACTTCGTGGTAGGACTGCTTTCCCAGAGCACCCACGGCCGCCGCCTGCCGCTGCTCCACCGGCGCGCTTCGGGCGGGGGCAGGCAAAGCGACGCCTGCCGCAGCGCTCTGCGCAGCGCCCTCCGGCCGCACCATGACGACCTCCATGAAGGCCCAAACCGCGAGCGTGAGTCCAATGTCAACGATGGCGCTTGCGCGCAGACCCCAAGGCGCGCCGGAAGCGCTTGCCGCTAGCGCGTACACGAGTGGTGCGAGCGCCGCCATGCGGTTTAGTCGACCCAGGTAAATCGCCCGCGGGGTCCTTAGCCGCAGATCGACGATCGAGACATCCCATGCGCCCGCAGCGATCTTCTTCGCGCCCCCCCAGACGCGCCCGCTACGCAGTTCGGTCCAGCCCTCCGATATCGTTTCGGGCCAGATGCCCGCGTCCTCTCGAAAGATCCAGACGGCGGTCGCCGTGATCGCGATCTCCGACGCGATGATGAGAGCGATGAACGCAGGAATGTTGACGCCGTAGGGAGCCCATCTGCTGGCGCCCATGACGGCTTCCGCAACGAGATAGCCGATGACGACGAAGTAAACGAGGATGCTGACAATGAAGGCGCGGCTCACCCATTGTTTGACCGCGCTGTTCTCGAGGAGTGGTGGTTGTAGCGGCCCGACCCTTGCCATGCGAGGCACTGCCTTCCTTGCAGA
>JBKKBW010000498.1:0-1894 GCA_046713635.1 Dehalococcoidia bacterium | reverse complement strand
TGCTGTATCTTGTGCTGTATATAGTATAGCGAACGAATCAGCGCCCTGATGTGTTCCCGTGGACAGTCGTAACATACGCTCCGTATACTGAAAGCGGGCGCCTTCCGTGCGCCATAAGGATCACCTTGGTAGTCACACACGCCACAGATCAACTGATCGGAACGGCTCGGCGCGTCCGCCGCCACATCATCGAGATGGTGACGGAAGCGCAGAGCGGCCACCCCGGCGGGTCGCTGTCCGCCGTCGAAATACTGTGTTCGCTCTTCTTCGGTGGCGTGATGCACTTCGATTCAAAGAACCCGAAATGGCCAGAGCGCGATCGGTTTATTATCAGCAAGGGTCATGCATCGCCGGTCTACTACGCCGTTTTGGCTGAGGCAGGCTACTTTCCGGTCGACGAGTTGCTGACGTATCGCAAGCTGAACAGCAGGCTCCAGGGCCATCCAAAGATTGACCTGGCGCCGGGCATTGAGATGTCGTCTGGATCGCTCGGCCAAGGCCTCTCGTTCTCAATCGGTCAGTGTCTCGCGGCGCGCCTGGACAACAAGGCTTACCGCCTTTACTGCCTGCTCGGCGACGGCGAATGCCAGGAGGGCGCGACGTGGGAGGCCCTCATGGCCGCCCCTTACCACAACATCGAAAATCTCGTGGCTATCATCGACCGTAACGGCATCCAGAACGACTGGTTCGTCAAGGACACCATGGAACTCAACCCCTTGGACGATAAGCTCCGCGCGTTCGGCTGGCATGTAATCGAGGTGGACGGCCACAACTTTGGTGAGCTCCTACCAGCGTTCGACGAAGCGCGCGGGGTTAGGGGCCGGCCGACCGCAATCATCGCCCGGACCGTCAAGGGGAAGGGCGTCAGCTTCATGGAGAACAACCCGGACTGGCACGGAAAAGCGCCCTCGAAAGAGCAAGCGGCGCAAGCGTTGGCAGAGATCGGCGATGCCTGACGGCACCACTCAAGCCGCGACGCGCGAGGCCTTCGGGCCCGCATTGATCAAGCTAGCCGAAGCGGGCCTCCCAATCGTTTGTGTTGACGCAGACTTGGGGAAGTCGACAACATCGCGCGACTTCGAGAAGGTCTTTCCCGATCGATTCATTAGCGTTGGTGTTGCCGAACAGAACATGATCGGCGTTTCGTGCGGCTTGGCCGCAGCGGGTAAGATCGCGTTCTGCAGCACCTTCGGCGTGTTCATGCCCGGACGTTGCTTCGATCAGATCCGCGTGAGCGTCGCGCAGACGGGACTGAACGTGAAGATGGTGGCAAGCCACGGAGGCATTAGCGTTGGCGAGGATGGCATTTCGGCACAGGCCGTCGAGGACCTTTCGCTCATGTGCTCGCTTGTCGGCGTGAATGTGCTCGTACCGGCCGATGTCGTCGAAGCGTACCAGGCGATCGAGCTCGCGGCGCGCACGGAAGGACCGTTCTACATCCGCACGGGCAGGCCAAAGATACCCGTCCTTTATGACGAGAATTACCAACTGCAACTCGGTAAAGCGCATATGTTGCGGGACGGAACCGACGCTACGATCATCGCTTGCGGTCTCATGGTTGCTCGTGCCCTTCAAGCAGCTGAATCGCTCGCCGGCGAAGGCGTCAATTGCCGCGTCCTCAACATGTCCACGCTGAGTCCGCTTGATGAAGACGCCATCGTAGCGGCCGCGCGCGACACGGGCGCGATTGTGACGGCGGAGGAGCACGAAGTGCGCTTGGGTTTGTTCGCGCTCGTCGCTGGTGTACTTGCGGCGAAGCACCCTACGCCAATGGGTAGCGTCGGCATGAAGGACCGGTACGCGGAGTCTGGCAAGTGGGACGAAGTGCTCGAGAAGTACGGTCTCACCGCTGAAGGTATAGGGAAAGAAGTAAAGGCAGTGCTCGCGCGCAAAT
>JBKKBW010000497.1:0-1130 GCA_046713635.1 Dehalococcoidia bacterium | reverse complement strand
CGCCCAAGCAGGTCCATGAGAATCAAAGGATCGAAGTGCCGGCGGTCGGATCGAAAGACAATCCGGTGCCCATTCGCGTGCTCACCTTCGAACGAACCGCAGTGTTTGATCGCGATGAAAAGTCCGTGGTGTACACCTTCCACTGCAACGGACGGTTCGTGGATACGGGCAAGTTCCTCGACCCGCGCACCGGCGTGCGCGTGCTCATCAACGATATCGGCAATACCTATGCTTACTTCAGCAAGGTGGAGGTTACCTTCCCGCGGGCCACGCGCGAGCAGACCATCGAGGGAGCGCGCAAGCTCTTTGGATATCTCCTGCCGGCGTTAATACGCGATCACTGGCCGGATTTCGAGGCGGCCGAGTTCAAGGTTCGACAAGGAAACGCACCCGCGAGCTGAGGCGTCGAGACAAGCGTCCGCGCTTCCGCCACTCTGTTCGAGACGACACTATGGCCAAGAAACGACTGAATAAGAACGTCATCATCGGTCTCACTTTCTGCGTTTTCGCCGGCATGATCACGCTTTCGATTATCATGCTCAACGGGCTTCAGCAGCGCGACCCGGGCTATTTCGTAAAGCTCGCCGAGGAGCAGGAAGCCGTCGGGCAATGGGACAAGGCGGCGCTGTTCTACAACGAGGCGTGGCTGCGCAGCGAGGACGCCCGGTATCTGGTGAGCCTCAGCAACATTTTGCTCAAGAACGGGATGGTGCGGGAGGCGCTGGACGGATGGGATCGCGCCCTGGTCTCGCGGCCGGACCTGATCGAGGCCCACAAGAGCCGGCTTGAAGTCCTTCTCGATATCGCTCGGCTCAACGGTCGGCTAAGCGATTGGGAGCGTGTGGCCGAGGCCGCCCACGCGATGGTCGACGTCCGCGACAAGCCGCCGCCCGATCATGCCTATGCCCTCCATGCCCGGGGGCTGGCTTTAATCGGCCTGCACAGTCAAAAGCCGTCCAACGCCAAAGACGGATTGGATGCGCTGGAAGAGGCGGCCCGGATAGCACACGAAACCGTGGACTATCCCATCGACCTCGCCATGGAATACGCCCGCCAGAAGCGCAATGATGACGCCGAGCGGCTGATTCGCGACTTGCTTCAGAAACACGCCTCGGCCGGCGGGGCGAGTG
>JBKKBW010000496.1:0-3276 GCA_046713635.1 Dehalococcoidia bacterium | reverse complement strand
CTAACGACGCCACCTTAGTGCTTCAGTATGGAGCCCGACTCATCAAGGATTTCCCGCGGCCGTAGATAAACTTGCCATGAGCGACAACGGCACTTGTTCAATATGCACCAGCGGAATGGACGAGGGTGGCCAGGCCACCCAGGTCTACCGCAAGTCTGGTTCGGTGATCACCGTCACCGGCATTCCCGCGGTTCGCGTCTGTTCGCGCTGCCAGAACGCAGTTCTTGAATGGGACGTGGCGAAGCAGGTCGAGGACCTCGTGTCACCCCTGTTCGCTTGGGTTGAGAGTCACACGATGCCCAAGCCTGTGATCACGGTAGTCTTCCCAACCACAGGCGTAGCGGCCTAGGCGCTCCCGCGCACCTCCAGCGCGCGCTGCGGCAGCTTGGCCGCCAGGCAGGATCCGCGCCTAGCGACACGTGAGCACGAGTGCCGCCCGCTGCGTAGTACTAGGGATTGTACGTGAGTATGTCGCCTCCGTCGTTGAGCAGGCTACGGATCTCCGAGGGCCACGAGTCATCGTGGAGGAAGGTGATCTTGAGGATGGGCCGAGCTGAACCGCCCTGTAGTATGAGCAGCATGCCAGAAGCCGTTTTGGCGTCGCCCCAAATGAACGATGGGGTGACCGGCCTAGGCTCGCCCGCAAGACCGACGTAGTAGATACGCCTCAGCGTTCCGGCAATCGGTCGTGACCATGCGGCATACAGCCGCAGAGGTGGCCCTGCCAAGACTTCGGTCAGCGGTCTTGTGATTGAATCTGCGCGGAGCCATAAGACCGTCCCACCGCCCACGTCCAACATTGGCATTCTGGTGCCAGATGCTACACCGGGAGGGCAGGCGTCTGACCCGGAGCGCCCGCCACATCCAACTGACTCCCAATCGATGAGATCCAGCAATCGACCGATGTTTCGTTCCTCGACTGCGTCGAGAACGTTTCTTAGCGGGTCGAATCTAGAGAGCCATTCCTTGGCCGCATCCGGCGGGAGCGGGCTTCGCAAATCGAGTGTCGGAGAGGGTTGCGCGTGCGGCGGCGGTGTCACGCCGCAGATCGGACTCGGAGTCCAGGATGGATTCGCTGGAGCGTCCGAGCGGGGAGTGATTGACGTCGAGCAGTCGTCTTGCTCGCTATCTCCGTCGCCACACGCCATCGCGAGCAACGCAGAGAGCAGGAGGCAAGCCACCACGATCCGCATAGCACACCTGCGCTATTGTAACGCGCTCGACCGCACGTCCAGCACGCGCAGCTGCAGCCCGTCCGAGAAGTATCGGTCCGCGCCGAGCGTGTACACCAGATCGACGCGCGAGCCTTCGTCGATGCCCTCGCCATCCTGACGAAACGCGATCGCCGGCCAGACGACGGCGCCGTCACGCAGCTTCAGCCGCAGGTGCGCGCCGTCCGCACCGACCTGCGCCCGTTCCGCAACGAGGACGTTGCGACTGAGGAACGCCGGCTCTGCGTTGCCGATGCCGTGCGGCGCGAGGCGCGACAGCCAGCGGATCTCGTCGCCCCGCAGCGATGCCAGCGGAAACTCCGCGTCGATCTCCAGCGTCGGCGTCAGGTCGATGCCGGCGAGCTGTTCGGCGGCGATCGCGATCAAGCGCTCCTTCAGCTCGGCTAAATTCTCGTTCAGCACCGTGAAGCCGGCGGCGGCGCGATGCCCGCCAAAGCGGACGAACAGCTCCGGGTTGGCGCGCAACGCGTCGGTGATGTGGAAGTCCGGGATACTCCGGCAGCTCGCGCGGCTCTCGAATTCGAGGCGTTGGTAGACGACGGCGGGGCGGTTGCGCGCATCGACGAGCCGCGACGCGATCAGGCCGACGATACCGGCTGGCAGGTCTTCGTGGCCGAGCATGATTAACGGCGCGTCGCCCTCCGCTTCGAGCAGCTCTTCGGCCAGCTCCATCGCGGTCTGCGTTGCGAGTTGGCGCTGCTTGTTCAGCGCGTCGATCTCGCGCGCCAGCTCGAACGCGCGATCTTCGTCCGGCGTCATCAGCAAGTCGAACGCGAGGCGCGCGTGCGCGAGCCGCCCGGCCGCGTTCAGCCGCGGCCCGAGCGTGAAGCCGAGCGTCTCCGCGTCGATGCGCTGCTGGTCGCAGCCGGAGACATCGATCAGCGCTCGCAGGCCGGGCCGCGCTGTCTTGCGCAACGCGAGGAGACCGTCGCTGACCAGACGGCGATTCTCGCCGGTGAGTGGCGCCATATCGCAGACGGTGCTGAGCGCAACGAGTTCGAGCATCGAGGCCTCGTCTTCGGCGCGACCCAGGTGCGCTCGAAGCGCCCGCAATACGTAGTATGCGATACCGCCCGCCGACGGCTCTTCGAGCGCGTTCGGGTCGCGCTTCGGGTTGACGATTAGCGCCGCGGGCAGCAACGGCGGCGTCGTGTGGTGGTCGAGCACAAGCGCGTCCATGCCCAGGTTGCGCGCGTGGCCGATCTCCTCGACGGAGCTCGTGCCGCAGTCCGCGGTGACCAGCAGCGTCGCGCCAAGCGCATGCAGCGAATCGATAGCATTCGTGTTCAGGCCGTACCCCTCGTCTACGCGATGCGGCAGGTAGGGCAGTGGCCGCGCGCCAAGCGCCAAGAGGTGCTCGGTCAGCAAGGCAGTCGCCGTCACGCCATCCACATCGAAGTCGCCGAAGATCGCCACGCTCTCGCCCTCACGGCATGCGCGCGCGAGCCGCTCGACGGCGGCGCCGAGGTCCGGCAGCGCGGGGATGCCCGATGGCGTATCGCGATCGAAGAACGCGCGCGCGGCCTCGGACGTAGATATCCCTCGATGCGCCAGCAGCGTGCCGATGAGCTCCGGCCAGTCGCCCTGCGGGCTCGGGCCGCTCGGCTGCCTGACGTGCCATCGCTTGGCGGGAGCGAGAGTTGTGGTAGTCATGGGGCGATTGTACACCCGCGCGCCACCGGTGCCGAGCATAACGTGTCAGTAGCCAGTCATTCCGAGCCGCCAAATGTCGCGTTAGAGGACATGCGAGCGAGGAATCTCGTTGCTACGTTCGCCTACGCCCTCCCCAAATCGGTACAGGCATCCCCCAAAGTGAAGGGGCGGGCCGGAGGGGTTAGGTAAGAACTTCCGCGCTAGCCCAGCGGCGAGCCGCCGGCGCCGTAGATGTGCGCAACGCTATGCAGCACAAGCACGCCCGACATGATGTCGCCAAGGGTTCCTTTAAGCTCGCCGAACTGGCGCTGGCCCGCGAGTTGCTCGTCCGGCATGCCTTCGACGAACTTGATCAGGTTCTCGAAGCCCGTCTTGAACGCGGCTTGTAACA
>JBKKBW010000495.1:0-2114 GCA_046713635.1 Dehalococcoidia bacterium | reverse complement strand
GTCCTACACCAACGTGGTGCTCGGCATCGAAGGTCTCGTGCTGATGGAGCGCGGGATGAGCCCCGAAGAAGCGCTCATGTCGCTGCTCGCGAAAGACGAGGGAGTTGCGACGCGCCAGTGTGCTGGGATCGATGCACAGGGACGCGTGTTCGCGTTCTCCGGCGACGATTGTGTCGACTGGTACGGCTCGCGGACGGGCGAAAACTACTCGGTGCAGGGCAACATGCTCGTCGGCAAGGAGACGATCGACGCGATGGCAGAGGCGTTCGAGGCATCGAAAGGGCATCTGTCGTCTCGGCTGCTGAAGGCGCTCGAAGCGGGTCAGGCGGTGGGTGGCGACAAGCGCGGCCGCGAATCGGCGGCGCTGCTCGTTGCGCCATTCCTTGAAGACAACGGTAAGATTGACGTACGCGTCGATTTGCACGACGATCCAGTCGCGGAGCTATGGCGCATCTTCAACGTCATGCGCGAACGCTACCGGCAGACGCTACAAGGGCAGGGAGGCTAACAGTGGCTGCACGATACTATATGCGCGTCGATCCAATGTGGCGCCCGCTGGTGTTCGTCGGAGGCGCGACGCGCGAGAACTCCTACGTTGAGTTCGACAACCACGATGCTACGTTCTGCTTCGGGATGCTGTTCGCGCACACGGTACCTCGATCGCAGATCAAGAGCATCAAACGGCGTGAGTGGCCGATCTGGCTGGGCGTCGGATGGCGCACTGACTTCATGCGCACGGTCGGGCTGATCGGCTCGTACAACGATGTTGTTGAGATAGAGTTGACCGAGCCGATCACGTTCTGGCGCTTTGCGCACTGCACCCGGCTGGCGATCTCGTTGGAGCAGCCAGACGAGTTCATCGCTGCGTTGTCTGTGTCACGGGAGCCGGTGTCCTGACGTTGCTCCGGGGGCTCATCGTTCTTTGCGCCAGCGCGGTGCTCCTTGGCGCCGCATGTGGGGACGGCGGCGACGATGGCGGCGATGATGACGCTACGTCAACGCCCGAAGTCACGGCAACGGCTGAGCTGGCTCGCACGCCGGTCGAGGAAGCGCTGCTGGACGAAGTGATCGAACTCGCGGTCGAGCTGAAAACGATGACCGAGGCGGAGGCGGCCTGTGTGTTCGAGGATCATCCGAGCATCTACCAGGAGTTTCTGCGGACGAGCGGACTAGACCAATCGGGCACGGTCGACACCGGCACGCTGACGCAGCAGTTCGAAGACCTGGAGCGCGAGTACGCGGTGGAGCTTTCGGGCTGCTTCCGCGGCGCGCCGAGCGGCTAGAAGAGTATTGAGGGGCAGAACGTGCCCTTGGGCTCCTCGTACGGGCCGAGCGCCATCAGGTTCATCACTTTCTGGTTCTTGTGACCCGCGCCGACGAGGCTGCGGTAGAGCGCTCCGTTGCGCAGCGGGACCAGCGTGTGCGCATCTGGCACGCTGGCGCCCATGCCGTTAAGCAGCAAGAACATGTCCGCATCGCTTTGCGCGACGCCGTGGCCCATCGCAGTGCCGAGCAGGTAGCCGCGCACACCTCCACGGTCGAGCACGAACGCAGGGAAGTCGAAGCTCATCAGTCGCTCGGACTCGTTGCGGCGGCTGAAGCCGTGGATGCTCTTGCACAGCTCGTCCATCGCGTCGAGGTCGGCAGGCGTGGCGGGGCGGAGTGCAGCGTCCGGCGTGTTCGTCGTGGCGAGCGCCATGAACGAGAGCGGCTCCTTCACGACGAAGCCGACTGACGCGTAGAGCGCGAGCGATCGCATGTTGAACGAGTCCTGGCAGAGCCGTACCTGCTGAAAGCCGCGTTCGCGCGCGTGCGCAACGACGTGCTCCATCGTCTTGCGGCCGATGCCATCGCCCTGCGACGAGACGTCGACTGATACGGGCCCGATGCCAGCCACGTCGTCCCACAGCTCGAGGAAGCTCGACCCCTTCGGCGCGTCGCCGTCGAACGCAGCGACGCCGTAGACGTCCTCCTGCGCGGTCAACATTCCGACGACCTGCTGGCCGAACTCGATGCTCGGGAAGTCGGTCTCGAAGCCGTGGCTCTCGGAGATATCCTTAAACGCCTCGTAGCAGATGCGGCCCAGCTCGGGTACGTCCTCTGATCGCGCTTGT
>JBKKBW010000494.1:0-10685 GCA_046713635.1 Dehalococcoidia bacterium | reverse complement strand
ATCCCCGACCATGCGTCGACGCGACTGAGCACGGCGCCGCTCGCCGCGGCGTCGGCGACGAAAGCCAGTGTGCCCGCCGGGATGATGCCAGTTCCCAGTTGCCACCACGAACTCGCCGGCATCGCGTACGTCGCCATCCCAAGCCCGACGTCCGTTGGCCGCAGGCCGCTCAGCCGCATGCTTGGCGAGTCCGGGAGCCGGCGTTCTATGGCCGCCCGAATCCGCTCCATGCCGGACATCTCCATGGCTTCCAGGCCCCAGCGCGATCCCCGCACCGGTTCTCGCAGGGTAATCGGTAGTAATGCGTCCGTGGCCTCGTGCTCTACGGTCATTGCGGTGACAATTCTAGCACCGTGGCCCTCTGCTTGCGGGGCTTGTGTTCACGAATTCGAATCTGAGCGATGCATCAGCGAGGCGGTGTCGTATCTGTTCGGCGCACGCGAGAACACCTGCTTCCGTGAAAAGACCGCCGGTGTCGGCGGTCTTAGGAGGAGAATTCGTATTTGGAGCGGGGGACGAGATTCGAACTCGCGACATCCTGCTTGGAAGGCAGGAACTCTACCACTGAGTTACCCCCGCTCGGATCGATCTAGTATAGCCAGTGACACATCTTCATGTTGCCAAGGAGTTGGGCGGCGGCCGAGGGCAAACCTAGCGCTGAGAGGCCTGTTTCGTCTATAACGCCGCGTACAGAGGGGCCTTTTGTCGGCCCGGAAAGGTAGCACATCAGCGATGGTCAACGAACGACCGCTTCCTGACGAAGAACGGCGGCTGGTTACCATCCTGTTCGCCGATTTGGTGGGTTACACCTCTGTGTCAGAGGCACGCGATCCGGAGATCATGCTGGATGCCCTCAATCTATGCTTCAAGCGGTTGTCGACGGAGATCCAACGGTTCGGGGGGTACGTCGACAAGATCGTCGGTGATGAGATCATGGCGCTCTTTGGTGCGCCAAAGGCGCAGGAGGATGACGCTGGCAAGGCGGTAGCGGCGGCGCTCGCAATGCAGGACGCGCTTGGCGAGTTGACGCCGCAGCTCGAGAAGCAGCTCGGACACGCGTTCTCGATGCGAATTGGTATCAACACCGGACTTGTCGTTACGGGCGCCGTCGGACCGGGCGGTTACACGGTGACAGGTGACGCAGTAAACGTGGCTGCTCGACTCGAAACGGTGACGGAGCCCGGCACCGTGCTCGTTGGTGATGCGACCCGCCGTCTGGCGCGGCGCCCGTTTGTTTGGGGCGAGCGGCAGGAGTTTGAAGTCAAGGGCCGTCGAGAGGCGGTTGTCTGCTACCACGCCGAAGGGCTGGTGGCAGCACCGCTGCGACTGGTGCCCACACCCAGCGACACCCCATTCGTCGGTCGCCAGCAGCTCCTCTCTGACCTGCACACTGCTTGGAAATCGGCGGTTGATGGCCGCGAGCGCGTCTTGCAGCTCGTGGGTGAATCTGGCATCGGCAAGACACGTTTGCTGGCGCACCTGTTCTCGATTGTCGATCCGAAACCTACGCAGGTCTTATACACGCGCGCCGATACGCCACCTCGGACCTTTGGCCCGTTGCTCCAATTGCTCCCATCGCTCCGAGATGATCTTCCGGAGGGATTTCGCGAACGCATCGAAGCGCTCTCTCCGGCGGATGATGCAGGCGGAGCGCCGCAGGCGGAGCCGGACTGGCTCGCCCAGGGTCTGGTGGAAGTCATCGCACAGCTTTCCGCCAAGGGTCCCATCGCTTTTGTGCTGGACGACATGCACCGAGCCGACCGCGCAACGGTCGGCATCGTTGAGAAACTGATCACGCTGCTACAGGAACTGCCGGTGCTCTTTGTGCTAGTCAGGCAGCCGCTTGGGCGCCGGGTGCGGCGCATCTCCGACGAACAGACAATAGCGCTCCAGCCTCTTTCCCCAGATGAGGCACGAACGCTGCTTCGCACCGCCGTAGCGGGCCTTCGAGAACCGGTTACAGGTCAGATCATCTCCAGGGCAGGAGGCAATCCGCTCTACCTGGAGCTGCTCGGCGCGGCAGCCTCGGCGGCGCCTGAGGGGGCACCGATCCCGGAGTCGCTGCAAACAGCGATTGCCGCCCGAGTCGACGAGCTAGACGATACGAGCCGCCGTGTGCTGCGGGAAGCGACGGTGTTCGGCCAATCGTTCTACGAGGAACCGCTAAAGCTGACCACGGCCGTCAGTGAAGGCCTGTTCGAGGCATTGGCGCATCTCTGTGAGATTGGCCTGTTGGACGATCTAGGCGACGGTCGCCATCGCGGCTACATGTTTCGCCATTCGCTTGTTCAGGAGGCACTCTACCAGGGCCTGCTCATGCGCCAGCGGGCGGAGCTGCATCGCCGCGCGGCGGAGGCTCTGGAGATCGCCCGCGATGAGGGCCTGGACGTGGAGCCGGAAGAGCTGGCATTCCACTATCAAGAGGCCGGTGACGCCCAGCAGGCGGCAACGTATCACCTAGCGGCAGCGGACAAGGCCGATAATTTGCGCGCACCGGTCGAGGCGCGGTCACACAGACGCGCCGCGAACCAGCTCCTCAACATGGCATCACTCGCCGGGCTCTATGCCACGAACGGCCGGCCATCCATCGGGGTGCGGGTGGGCGCGGCCATCGTGCAATCTCTCATCGCTGCGCTCCTGGTACTGCCTGTCTTCCTTCTCTTCGCCACACGCCGGCCCGAGCCGAACAAACTAACACTAGGGCTACCATTCGAGATCATCGACTTCAACGCATCGTCTGTTCTCCTTGCTGTTGTCATGGGCGGCTTGCCATTGCTGCTGGCGGGCATCGCTTTCGCGCACCTGGCCGTGCCTGTGCTAATGAAGCGCGCGGCCTCCATGCAAACGCTAGGTCTCGTCATCACCGGCGGCTGGGTACTATCAATTGCCTTCGTGCTCGCCGGCTATCTGGCCCTCGTTATCCTGTTGCGTTTTGGGGCCCTGGACGATTTATCCTCCAAGTACGTCGGCGGAGCGACGCTCCAGATCCTGCTAGGAAACTATGCGCTCCTCTGGACGGTCCTAGCCGGAACGCTTGTGCTCTCGATCTGTTGGACGATCTTGCTCCGCCTGCAAGCTAAGGGCTGGTCGCAGCTCCGCCGGTCGTCAACTGGACCGACCGCGCTCGCGCGCGGACGGCGCTGGGCAGCCGCACGCCAGGCCGGGTTGCTGATTGCGGGTGTCAGCGCACTTACGTTCGTTCTTGTGTTGGTGTATCAGCTTGGCATCCTGCCCAACGGGACTGCGCAGCCCGGCCTGGCGAGCGGTACGCTCGCAGGAGTGCTGCTACCCTTCGCCGGCTTGACCCTAGCTGGTCTGGCCGGGGGCGGTTTCGCTGCCCGCAAGCTTCAGCCCGACAAGCGGAGCATGCAGCTCGGATTCTTCGGGTTTGAGATGCCTCTCTTACTAGCGCTCGCGTTCGGGCTGGTGATCTGGTTTGGGATGCGACAAGCGGTGATCGTTTCGGCGAACGGCGTCGATACACCGGGGAGCCTCACGCCGTTCAACAGAGCAGTTTCTATGTTCCCTGACTTGGGGACGGCGTACTACCTGCGTGGCGAGCGGCATCTTGCGAACAACAACTTCGAGGGCGCGCTCGGCGACTTCGACAAAGCCGCTGAGCTGGACCCGTCCTTCCCCGCAACGTACCTGGCACGAGGTCGAGTGTTAGTCCAGCTTGGGGAGCCGGAAGCTGCGATAAACGACGCGGAACGCTTGATCCGTCTTCGCCCTGAACACCCAGGCGGATACGCAGTGCGCGCGATAGCCAGAGCCACAACGGGGGATCTCGAGGGCGCAGCAGCGGACCTCGAACTGGCGACACGTCCCCTACCGAAAAATGCGCAGGCCTGGGATGCCTATTTTGTCCGCTGTCTTGCTCTGGCCGCTGTTGAACGGCTGGACGAAGCGGAGACAGACTGCCTTCGCGTACAGGAGTTGAATCCCGATCACATAATCTCTCTCGATCAACTCGCGTTGATTGCTTTCGCGCGGGCTGAAACCGAGCCAGACCGCGAGCAAGAAACCGCCCTCTACAACAAGGGCATTGAGTACATGTCGCGGGTTCTCAGAATTGATCCGAACAATGCGAAAGCGTGGACAAGTCGCGGGCAGGCATATGGATTCGTCGGTCAGTACGCGCGCGACGAGGGCATACTTCAGCGATCAGAATCGGACCTTAACCGAGCGCTCGAACTCGAACCAGCGTCAGTGCGCGCGCTCATGAACCGCGCTCTGACGCGGCTGTACTTAGACCGGCTACCCGAAGCACAGGCTGACGCTTCCGCGGCAGTGGCGCTCTATGGGGAGGAGCCCGAGGATGCCGCTGCCGAGGGAGTGGAGCTCAGCGAAGTTAACGCTACGGCTCTATTCATTGCGCTCTATGCAGGGGACTACGAACGCGTCATCAGCGAAGCTGACGCCCTTGAGACGGGAGGGTTCTCTACGGTGTGGGTGTTGAGCAACCGAGGGCTGGCAGAAGTGGAGCTGGGCGACTTCGATCGCGGCTTGGCCGATATCAACCGCGCGTTGGCGCTGGAGAGCGACGCCGCGCTCGCGTTCGATCGCAGGGGTTACGCCTACCTGCGACTAGGTGACTTCGATCGCGCCGAGACTGATCTCAACGAAGCAGCTCGCCTCGCGTCTCTGCTTGATCCCCAGGAGCAGGCGGAACTCTCCTATCACCGGGCGCTGCTGCTGCGCGAGCTGGGCCGAACGGACCTGGCCGCCGCGGAACTGCAGCAGGCTTCGGAGCGAGCCGAAGTGCCGAGCGTACGACGACAAATCGACCAGTTACAGGAGCTACTCGGCGACGACGCGACGTCACCCTAGGCGGACACGCCCGGGAACGTTTGGCGGGAAGCGTCTTTTCGAGCAGCCGCCGGTTGCATCGCCCACCACTGGCTGCGACGGGCGCACACACGCGCCACGCCACGGGCGCGACCGTAGCCCTGCCAAAGGGTTCTGGTAACGGAGGTTAAGCGCCGCCTTCGTACTTGAACGACACCTTGACCTTCGCTCGATAGGCTCTCACCTGGCCTTCTTCGAGCTGCATGTCCAGCTCCACCACCTCGGCGATTCGTAGATCACGCAGGGAAGCCGAGGCGCGCTCTACGGCCGCGGCTGCTGCTTTCTCCCAAGAGTCGCTGCTCGTTCCTACTAGCTCGATGACTTTGTACACGCTCTCTGCCATGGGATTGCTCCTTGTGCTGCGGGTTGGGTCACTCCTCGTGAGGGACCACATCTAACAGTAGGCATTTGGCGCAGAAGGACGCAAGAGCGCGCCGTGTAATTCTCGGGTCGCGCCTCCCTACGTGGCAACGGAACCCAGGGCGCCGTCGAGCGCACTGCGGACGAACTCCGAATCACCAAGGATCGCCTCGTCGGGGATGTACATGCGCCCATACCGCTCGAGGTAGACAAGCTGTTTGACCGAGAGAAAGCCCATGCGCATCGAAGGGTGCTCGAATGCGCGAACGTTCGCGGCGCTTTGATAGGCGCGCGCAGCGTCGCGCATGACACGCAGGCGATCTATGAACGTTCGCTTGGGTGGCTGCTCGCCGGTCGCCTTGAAGATGACATCGTCGCCGTTCATCATCAGGTCAGCCATGCTCACATCACGGAGCGGCTGCGTCAGCACCGGCTCGAACGTCGCGCGCGCGAATGCCTTGACCTGATCATCGGTCAATCCCAACGCCTCCAGGCTTGGGCCGTTAACTTCGATCATGAGTTCCGCAATGACACCCCACGAAGCCTCATGGCCTAACGAGGCTTCGCAGAGCGCGCGAAACATTCGGCGCGATGAGGGGTCCATCTGCGCGATGATGCCCCAGTCGATCATGCCGAGACGGCCATCGCGGAGCAGGAGCAGATTGCCGGCGTGGATGTCGGCGTGGAAGGCGCCGACCCGCAAGCCCGTGAGCACCCAAGCCTTGAGCAGCTCTCGAACGAGTGGCGCCGGATCGACACCGAGCGCACGCGCATTCGCAAGGTCGTCTAGCGGCGCGCCGTCCAGGAGTTCCATCGTGAGCACTCGTTGGGCCGTGTGTTCATGGTACGCGCGCGGGATGACGAGCATCGACAGGCCGTAGTCCTCGTACAGTTGGCGAAAGACATCCATGGTGCGCGCTTCGTTGCGCAGGTCCAGCTCTTCCGCGATTTGCATGCGCAAACCGACGACAAGCGAGACCATGTTGTATGCCTGATCGAAACCGCGTGCCGCCATAAAGCGCGAAAAGCCCTCCATCATCCCGAGGTCCGTCGCGACAGTTTGTTCGATGTTCGGTCGGAGAACTTTCACTGCGACCGGCGTGCCATCGCGCAATGTGGCCCGATGCACCACGGCTATTGATGCAGCAGCGAGTGGCGTTTCTTCAAACGACGAGAATACGTCATTGATTGGAAGACCGAGCTCCGATTCGACGGTTGAGCGGACGTGCGCGAACGGGACCGATGGCCCGGTATCGAGGCAGCCGCGAAACTCTTCGGCGACAGGCTCGCCGACGATCCCCGGCGCCGACGCCGCGAACTGGCCGAACTTGATGTAGGTTGAGCCGAGCTTCTCCGAGACGCGCCTGGCGCCTCGAGCCGGGTTGCCGTCGCGGCGCAGAAGGCGTTTGACGGTCTCAGGGGCCATGTAGCGAGCGCCTAACGCCGAGATGCGAAGCATGCGCCGCATGGCAGCCAGGACACTGCCGTTCGGCAGCGCGGCTGGCCGGACATCGAATTGCGGCAGACCGTCGCGGCCACCATTCGCGCTTGGTGTAGTCGATGTCATCAACTCTTCCATCCCGCTCGGTGTACTGATGAAGGCCGGTTACTGTCAAGCGTAGCCCAAAGGAATGACTTTGTAACGTTGGGCCTGCACTTCTTCACGCGAACGGGCTAACCGCGGACGTATCCTAAAGAGGCGGTTCCAATCGCATAGGAGGCTGGCATGAAGCGCTATCTAATCGTTGCTCATCAGACTGCCGAATCGCCTGAACTAGCGGCGAAGGTCGACGAGCTCGTTAAGGCAGACACGACAGCAGAGTTCACGATTCTCGTGCCCGCCACGCCCGTTCAGCATTTGCTCACCTGGTGGGAAGGCGAGAAGCAGGCCATCGCAGAAGACCAGGGCCAAGCAGCGGCTGAGCGGCTCCGAAAGGCGGGAGCACGAGTCGATGAGGTGCAAGTTGGAGACGCGTCTCCAACGAACGCCATCGGCGACGAGCTCCGCCGGCGCCCGGGCCATTACGCCGCGCTGATTGTCTGCACGCTTCCCCAAGGCCTCTCGCGGTGGCTCCAACTAGACTTGCTCAGCCAGGCTCAACGCATTGCGAACGTTCCTATCATTCACGTGGAGGCGCAGCCTGTACGGGCAACCGCGAAGTCGTAGGGTTAGCACTATGGCCGGTTCCCGCCGGCAACGAACCACCGGTGTGCAGTCGTTGACTCCACGTAGTCTGCTCCCTATCATGGAAACGCTCGGCGAAAAGCTCGAACTGGAAGGAGGCTTCGATGCAATCTCGTTCAACGGCTCGTGCGCTCCTTTCGTGCGTCTGGACGTAACGTCCGACGCGAACTCAGGCAAAGGCCGCGCACGAATTGGTGCGCGGTTTTTGTATTAAGAGGAGGTTGGCATGGCCGTCAAAATCAGGCCACTTAACGACGACGAAGTCGAGCAGGCAGAGTTCATCCGCGCGTATTCGTTTAACGACTCAGACCGAGGCGATCTTCCGGCGACCGTAGAACGCATTCGCCGGGTGTTTCCAAACGACTGGTCGCTCGCAGCGTTTGACGATGGTGAAATGACAGCATGGCTGCGCGTGATTCCACTGGCGATGCGCATTAACGGACACGGACTATCGTTTGGTGCGGTGGGCCCAGTCGTATCTATGCCGCAGCACCGACGTAAGGGGTATGTGGGCTCGCTGCTGCGCCGAGCACTGAGTGACATGCGCGAGCGCGGTCAGCCGCTCTCCGGCCTGCACACGCCACATCCAGCGCTCTACCGGCGCTACGGGTGGGAGATCGCGTCAGAGGCGCGCGTGTATACGTTCGCGCCGAAAGACATCGAGCTGAAGCAAAAGCCGTCGCAACGCGGACGAGCACGCATGCTCTTACCGGACGATTGGACGCAGGCAGACCGCGTCTACAGGCTACATTCAGCGAACCGCAATGGTCCGCTGCACCGAGGTGAAGTGTGGTGGAAGGAAGCCATCTTCGGAGGTAGCGGCACTCCTTCTCCCGCCGATGTCGCGCTGTGGGAGGACGACTCGGGCGAGCCACAGGGTTACGTGGTGTATCACCAGAAGCGTGGCTACGACGAGTTCATGCCGCCATTCTGGATCCGGGAGCTGGTAGCGCTGACGACCGATGCCTACCTGAACCTGCTGCTGTACGTACTGCGGCACGACTTACCGCGCGAGATCAAGATGAACGCGCCGCCGTACGACCCGTTTCTGAGCGTGGTATCAGACACGCAGCGCGTGAAAGTCGAGCACGGGTACGACATGATGCTGCGCGTCGTGGACGTCGAAGCGGCGTTGCGCATGCGGGCGCTGGCCCATCCGGAGCGCGATCTATCGTTCACACTGAGCGTGGCCGATACGTCCGCCCCCTGGAACGAAGGAACGTATCGGGTGGAGGTCGCAAATAGACAGGCCAATGTGGAGCGAGTGCCGGGCAACGGGGACATTCTGGTCTCCGCTGAGACCCTGGCGCCGCTATTCAACGGGTACCTTTCGGCCACGGCGGCGGCGCTTGCCGGCCTCGCACGCGTGAACAGTGGAGCGGCGGTCGACACAGTCGAGACGTACTTTTCGACGCTCTACCCGCCGTTCTGCTCGGACGGCTTCTAGAACCGGGCCCCGCCTACGGGTAGGCTGGTCTCCGGGAGCGGAGCGCGGCCTGGGGACGCTTGCTGGCCAACAGCGCCACAAGCGAGCAGGAGTAGAAGACGAACGCGAGAATATACAGGGCTTGCTGGCCCGCGATGAGTGAGCTGTACTCCAGAAGTCCTCCGGCCATGGCTCCGACCAGGTTCGAGCCGAGGGCGACAGACGGTTCTGATACCGCCTTGAAGTGTGTGGCGAAGATGATGCCCGCGAAGAAGAGCGGGAATGACACCTGCAGTCCCGCCAGCAACAGCCGCACCTCATAGGAAAAGTTCAGCAAACTCTCAAACGACACCGAATAGTTAAACAGCAGCGACAGGCCGAGAAGAGCATACACCGGGGCGAGCGGTATCCGGTCGAAGCGCAGCACGACAAGGTTGGCCAGCAGGATCATGATGAGTATCGCAGCGATCACGATCGAGTTCGTGATCCACGTCGAACCAAAGAGCAACGCGATGTCGGTAATGCCCTTCGTCTCCAGAAGAGCGAACGCCGCACCTAAGAACAGGAAGTTCCAGTTAGCGAAGTCGCTCAGACCCGTCGTCGGGACGCTCGCCCGGATCATCAGCGCCGCGACCACGAACGTGAGCAGTAGCACCCACACATAGTTGGCTGGCAGCTGTCGCGAAAGCATGTAGAGGTACGGCCAGTCGTCGGTCGGAACTTCGACGTTGGTATTGAAGATCTCGTTGTCCAGGTAGCCGCCGCTCGCCGCGTATGCCCAGGTACTGCCGTTCCCGACGGGGAGGATGTCGCTCGCGAACTGCTCCGGACTGATCACGGTACCCTGCGCGGGTATCGCTCCCTCCCGTTTGACCAGGAACGTCGTGCCCCAGGCTTGTTCATTGCCCTGGTAAACCGTTGGTTCGTGGCCGAAGACTTCGGTTAGTAGAGCGAACAGCCGATCAGCAATCCACTGCTCGTGAACCGTGAAGGTGAGCGCCAACACGCCGTCATTTGTCAGATGACGGCGCACGGTCGCGATGTTCTCTTTCGTGTAGATGAAGTTGTCGAGCCGCACGCTGGACATGCTCGAGAAGAGCCGGTGTGAGTCCAAAAAGCCGAAGACGATCAGGTCGTATGCATGATCGTTCTTCTCCAGGAAGGAGCGCGCGTCGTCGACCGCAACCCGCACGCGCGGGTCAGCGTATGGCCGCTCGGGGTGCTCCTCTCCCAGATCGGCGATGACAGGATCGATCTCCACGGCCTGCACGCCGTCGGCGTCAGCGCGGAGGGCGGCTGCCACGTCGTTGCCGGTGCCAGCACCCAAAACGAGTACATCATCCGCGGGCGCGACCGTATAGGGCAGGTCGTACAGATGACGCCGGCTATCGAGGAAATCGCTGGCGGGCCGCGCGTCGGACAGGTCGAGAGCCTGCTGATGGCTGTCTCGATTTACCGCCACGTCGAAGCCAACCTTCTCGCCCGTCGGCAGCTGAATATCGGACACGCGAATCTCGTAGTAAGGCGACCAGAGATAGCGTCCGGGCTCGGCGTCGTGCGCGATGCTGACTAGCGCCAGACCCGATGCCAGGACGACGCCGGCGGCGACGAGCCGCAAGCTGTTCGCCTGCCGCGACGTCAGTAGGAAGACCAGAAATGCCGCAGCGCCAAACGCAAACCACGCGACCGGCGGCCAATGAAAATACGAGATCATGCCGAAGCCACCGACGCCCAATAGGCTGCCAAGAATGTTGATCGAGTACCCAGGGATGGGCTTGAACTTCTGCAGCTGGAGGCCCATCTCCTGGCCGAGCGGAACGAAAATCAGCGCTGTCAGTACGAAGAAGCCGACGAGCACGCCGTACG
>JBKKBW010000493.1:0-4379 GCA_046713635.1 Dehalococcoidia bacterium | reverse complement strand
GTCGAGGACACGATCGCCATCCTGCGTGGACTGCGGCCTCGTTACGAGGAGCACCACAAGGTGGAGATCACGGACGACGCGCTAGAGGGGGCAGCGCGCCTATCGGAACGCTACCTGACCGAGCGATTCTTGCCCGACAAGGCAATCGATCTGATCGACGAGGCAGCTTCCAAGAAGGTCATCGAAGCTCAAGGTATGACACCAGAGTTGCGCGACCTGAAGAGACGCCTTGATGAGCTGGCGGCGGAGACAGAAGCCGCGGCGCAACGGCAGGACTATGAGGAGGCTGCGCGCATCAAGCAGGATGTGCTGGCGATCCAAGCTGAGTACGACGACAAGCGAGTCGAGTGGCAGGAGAAGGAACAGATCACGTTGCGAGTGGATGAGCATGACATAGCGGAGCTCATCGCGTCGGTCACAGGCATCCCGGTGACCAGGATGCTGGAGGGCGAAGCAGAGAAGTTGCTCCACATGGAGGAACGGCTGCACGAGAAGGTCGTTGGACAGGACAACGCAGTGCGCGCTGTCTCTGACGCGCTACGGCGAGCGCGCGCGGGACTAAAGGACCCGCGCCGGCCGATTGGAAGCTTCATCTTCCTGGGCCCGACTGGGGTCGGAAAGACGCACCTGGCGCGATCGCTGGCCGAGGACATGTTCGACGACGCGGACGCAATGATCCGCATGGACATGTCGGAGTACGGCGAACGGCACACCGTGTCACGCCTTATTGGAGCGCCGCCCGGGTATGTTGGGTACGACGAGGCCGGTGGCCTGACGGAGTCTGTGCGGAGACGCCCCTACTCGGTGATCTTGTTCGACGAGATCGAAAAGGCACATCCCGAAGTGCTGAACGTGCTGCTCCAGATCATGGAGGACGGCCGCCTTACGGATGGCCACGGCCGGACAGTTAACTTCCGGAACACAGTGATCATCATGACGTCGAATCTGGGTACAAGCTCGGAGGCGCGCGGGACGTTCGGCTTCGTGCCCGACCGATCAAAGAACGACGGCGAGCGAGCGAAGGTGAAGGCGAACATCGAGGAAGCGCTGAAGCGCTTCTTCCGGCCGGAGTTCCTGAACCGCGTCGACGAAGTGATCGTGTTCGAGCCGCTGACGCAAAAGGAGCTAGAACCAATCGTGGAGCTGATGCTGAAGGAAGTGCAGCAACGACTGGAGGACCGCCGGATCACCATCGAGGTGACCGACGCAGCGAAAGCGGCGCTGATCGAAGAGGGCTTTGACGCGGTGTATGGCGCCCGTCCGCTACGGCGGGTTGTCGAACGGCAGGTAGAGAATGAGCTAGCGCGGCGAATCCTGACCAACGACTTCGCCGAGGGTGACAGCGTGCTCATCGACTACGATGGCGAGGCGTACAAGTTCTCGAATACGAAGGAGACTGTAGCCGCGACCGCGTAGGACGGCGCTCGAACAATCGAGGAGGCGGGGCCGGACTGGCCCGGCCTGCTCGTCATTTGCTCCGGCGTCAGAGCTGAATTCGTTTTGCGAGGGCGCGCACTTCGACTAGGCGCTGATTCACCGGATCTGCCGCGAGACTGTCAACGCGCGCGAGCGGCGGCGTGCCGTCCCGCGATGCGGCCGAACACGCAACCTCGGAGGCAGGAGGTAGCGCCGGGATAGTTGTAGTAGTACAGCTCGCCAATCGGTTCGCCCGCGGCGTACAGACCTTCGATGACGCGGCCAGCCGTATCGATAGTGCGAGCAAATGCATCGACTTTGAGACCGCCGAATGTGAACGTTATGCCGCCGGTTACCGGCACCGCCACGAAGGGCGGTTCCTTCAGCGGCATCGCCCAGTTGCTCTTCGGCGGCGACACGCCGGCGGTGCGCTTGCCGTCTAAGCGGTCGAGGTCGAACTGACCTGGTTGGACCGCCGCGTTGAACTCACCCACCGTGTTGACGAATGCATCGACCGGCAGGCCAAGCGCCGTCGCGAGGCCCTCGAGCGTATCTGCCACGATCGGCGGCGCTACGGGGTACCACGCGCGCTGGAACTCCGGCCGTCCGTACATCTGCTGATCGAAGATGCAGAACGCCAGCCCATCGCCATGTTCGACGATTGCCTTGCCGAACTTCACGTACGTGTTGTCGCGCCAGTCTTCACCCTCATCGAGAAAGCGACGTCCCTGCGTATCAACGATGATGCCCATCTGAAAGTTGTAGAGCGCTGTCACGCCGCATTCGGTCCTGGGTGAGCGCGCGTCGATCACCGCAGAGTGATAGTCACCCCATTGGCCCGCTGCCTGCGCACCGATGTCGAGCGCCATCCGGATCCCTTCACCCGTGTTAAAGCGAGAGCCCCGCAGGATCAGGCCGTCAGCGAAGCGGCCCATATGTGCGACGCGCATCTGCACGTTCGCCTGGAAGCCGCCACACGCCAGCACCACGCCGCCCCCAGCCTCGAAATCGGCTAGTCCCTCCGGGGTGCGGACGCGGACGGCGCGAGTCCGACCCGTCTCGTCACGAATCAGGTGCTGTGCAGCGTGCCCGTAGCGGACATCGACGCCAACCGCATCGCAGCGGGCGAAGAGCGCATCGACGAGCCCCTGGCCGCCCTGCGCAGGCCGGCGCCGATAGCCTGCCGTATGGGGAAAGCCCTGGTCCCACGTGACGCCATGGTCTGTCAGCCACTCAATCGCGGCAGCCGCATCGCGAACCAGCACGTCGATGAGCTCGCGATTGGCCCGGTCGCGGGAAAGGCGCAGGAGGTCTTCGCGGAACTCATCTTCGGTGTACGTGCGCGCCCCATACAGGTCGGCTTCGTGGGGAAAGCGAAACTGCGCGTCTGCAAAGCGGGTGTTGCCTCCTCGCTCAGCTTTGGGGGCTTTCTCCAACAATGCGACGCTTGCGCCTGCCTCGATGGCAGACAGGGCGGTCGAAAGCCCCGCGATCCCCCCTCCGACGACCACGACATCGAACGCTTCGCTCGCGATGCGGGCACTCTCGACAAGGTCCATTACGGCCGTATCGTACACTAGGCAGCGTATTGCTGGGGAAGCTGGGCGTTTGATATGATTCCCAGAAACCCGCCAGATTGGGAAGGCATGGCTGACGTAGCAGTTCTCGTCCTCAATCAGAATTACCAGCCGCTGAACGTGTGCAACACGAGACGCGCCTTCGTGCTGGTCGATCGGGGGAAGGCCGAGGTGCTAGAGCATGGCGAGGGCGGGATACGCACACCTTGTCACACGTTTCCAAGGCCATCCGTCATCCGCATGATTTACCTGATCAAACGGCCCCGACCGAAGATGCGGCTCTCCAGACGAGAGATCTTCCAACGCGACCGCCACACGTGCCAGTACTGCGGCCGTCAGAGCCGCGACCTGACGCTGGATCACATCTTGCCGCGCCATCGAGGCGGAGGCCACGAGTGGGAGAACCTCGCTTCTGCCTGCAAGTCATGCAATCACCGTAAGGCCGGCCGAACTCCGCAGGAAGCCAAGATGAAGCTCCTCCGAGAGCCATTCGCGCCAAAGGTGAACAGCTTCTACGTCGTGTATCGCTACCTCGAAGGCAAGGACGGCTGGCGCAAGTTCCTCCCCGGCTGGGAAGAGCAGGACGGCTACGAACCCGCCACCGCTGGGCAGCCGGCTTAGCTTCCCTTCCACCTTCCCAGCCCAACACTGTTCGGTCGCCGCAGGCGTTCGTCACAGATTTCCCTCTTGTGGCCGACGTTATCCTGGAAGACCGAATGACCTCTGCCAGTTCAGTAATTCAGGAGCTTATTCCGCAATTGGCCGCATCGCTTGGCCAATTGCGACGCGTGCCTGGCAAGGGCGACGCCTGGGCAGGCCAGGTGATAGGCAAGCTAGAGAAGCAGGGTGATCCGCGCTTCGAGCGCATGCGCCGGCGCATTGGCTTCGCGCAGCGGCTTGGCGTGATGGCTGAGCTTCCAGACGGAGACGTCATACTGACCGAGCTGGGCATCTTCTTCCACGAGCTGTTGCCGGTTGGACAGAATGGCGCAAAGGTCGCGCGGCCATGGCGGGCATACTTGCTGCACAATGAAGACTGGCTCCGTCCTGCCCTGGATGTCTGCGAAGCCGTTCGCCACAAGGGCTGGGACGAGATCGATGGTGCGCCTCACGTCGTGGCGAAGATCGCCGTGGTCTATGACGAGGAGACCTTGGAGCGCCAGCAGCGGCCACTGGCAGTAGCCGAAGCGATCATGGCCAGCGCCGCCGGCCGCGAAGCCCAACGAATTGTCGATCTGCTTTGGACAGAGGGCGGTCAGGCGCTCTGCGATCATCACTTCCGTCGTCATCCGCGCGGTTACCGGCTAGACCCGCAGGAGATTCGGCGAGGTTTAGCAACGCTCTACCGATATGCGCCGGGATTCTATACTGAAGTCGCGGTCCAAT
>JBKKBW010000492.1:0-6607 GCA_046713635.1 Dehalococcoidia bacterium | reverse complement strand
ACTGGTGGCGGGTGGAGATGCCGCCATCTACGGGGATGATGGTGCCGGTGATGTAGGCGCTGGCGCGGGAGGAGAGGAAGATTGCGGTGCCTGCCATGTCATCCGGCTCGCCGAGGCGCTGGAGGGGATTGGCCGCGCGCATGTTGTCGCCGAAGCGTTCGATCGTCTCGTGCATCATTTTGCTTTCGAACGGTCCGGGCGCGATGGCGTTAACGATAATTCGGCGCGGGGCGAGGTTATGCGCCAGGTGGCGCGTCAGCTGGTGGACGGCGGCCTTGCTGGAGGAGTACGCGTAGGTCTCCAACATGGGCGCCTGCAGGCCATCGATCGAACCGGTGTTGATCACGCGTGCCGGATCGTCATCGCTGGCAGCCTTTTCGAGCAGCGGCACAAGGAATCGCGTGAGATGGAATATGGCCTTCACGTTGAGCGCGTAGACCTTCTCCCAACCATCGTCCGGGAAGTCGGCTAACGGCGCGCCCCAGTTGGCGCCGGCGTTGTTGACCACGATATGCAGCCGCTCCTCGCGCGATGTGATGGCGTCCGCAAGCTGGCGGCAGCCGGCCTCCGTGCCGAGATCCGCGGGCAGTGAAACGCAGGTGCCGCTCTTCGATAGCTCGGCTGCGACTTCGTCACACACATCAGCCTTGCGCGACGAGATATAGGTCTTAGCGCCCGCCTCGACGAAGCCGCGCGCGATCATGAGCCCGATCCCGCGCGAACCGCCGGTGACGAGGGCTACTTTGTCCTTCACTGAAAAGAGCTCCGCTGCTGGCATGTGTGCTCCTTCTTGTTTCGGGCGAGTTCGAACCCCGCCACCCAACATTGCAGCGCAGCTTACCAAGTCTGAGGTGTCGTGATACACTGGCGCGCCCGGCCAAGGCGACCTGCAAGAGGAAGGAAAATGCTGATGACTGACGTACTGCACGTCGAGAACAAAGGCCACGTTCGGACGATTAGGCTGAACCGCCCCGAGAAGAAGAATGCGCTCTCTGAGGAGCTGGCGTGGGCCATCGTCAACACTGTCGAGGAGGCGGCGAAGGACGACTCGGTCTGGGTGATTGGCATCACGGGGACGGCCGATGCGTTCTGTTCAGGCCTGGACCTGACACCTTCCGAATCGAGCGGCCACTCACCGCTCACGCCGCTGGACGCGTACTTGGACGACCTAGGCTGGGTCAGCCGCATACCGTTGCTCCTGCGAGGACAAGTCGACAAGCCTGTCGTCGCGGGACTGAACGGCGTCGCTGTCGGAGCGGGGCTCTCGCTGGCGATGGCCGCAGACATCCGCATCGCGGCTGAGAGCGTGCGGCTGATCGCGGGATATCCTCGCATCGGTGGGTCGCCAGACGGCGGGCTATCGTGGACGCTATCGCAGGCGATCGGCTACGAGCAGGCGATGCGCTTTCTGCTGGAAAACCGCACGGTGGGCGCGGAGGAGGCCCTGCGACTCGGCTTCGTCGGTGAAGTGGCGCCGGACGATAGTTTTCAGGCGCGGTTCGAAGAGTACTGTCAGTCGCTAACGAACCTTTCACCGATAACAGCACGTCTGACGAAGCGGGTGGTACGGCGGGCGAACGCGCTGGCCGACCAGGAGGCGCACTTTCGCTATGAGCTGCAGAGCATCCGGCGGTCGTTTGCCAGCGAGGATGGCCAGGAAGCGCGGCAGGCCTTCATGGAGAAGCGGCCCCCGGTGTTCAAGGGAGCCTAGGGCCAGTACGAGAGACTCCGCATGGAGCTTGTCGCTTATAATGGATCGAAGAGGGTGCGAGACTGAGCACTCCCCCGAACTACGCTATCAGATTCAAGTACGAAAGGCTCGAGATGGGGAACACGAACGGAACTGCCGGCAATAGTGAGGAGATCTACTTGGCGGGCGGCTGCTTCTGGGGTATGCAGGACATCCTGCGCAACATCCCTGGCGTCATCGAGACAGAGGCGGGCTACACGGGCGGCCGTGTCGCGAACGCGACGTATCGTAACCACGACGGACACGCCGAAGCAGTGCGAGTGGTGTTCGATCCCGAGCAACTGTCGTTCGATGATCTGTTGCGCTGGTTCTTCCGCATGCACGACCCAACGACGAAGGACCGGCAGGGCAACGACATGGGCTCGTCGTACCGTTCTGCGATCTTCTACAAGAGCGATGAACAACGTCGCATGGCCGAGGAGTTCAAGCAGCGTCTGGATGCAAGCGGTAGCTGGGGCACGCCGATCGTCACCGAGATCGCCCCCGCGACCGACTTCTGGCGGGCCGAAGAGGAACATCAGGACTACCTGCTGAAGCAGCCTGGTGGGTACACCTGCCACTTCATGCGTCCGGAGTCGGTGCTGGGCGAACTAGCCACCGCGTAACGTTCACAACTGGCGGCCGGCGTTCCCGACCGTGCTATTCTGGCGCGGAGAACTTCGATGGAGGCGCCACAATGGTCGATCTGAGCGGTAAGGTTGGCTTCGTCACGGGAGGCGGCACGGGCATCGGGCTGGCCTGCGCAAGGGCGATCGTGGATGGCGGCGGCAGCGTAGCGGTGGCGGGACGAAGGGCCGATGTCGTCGAATCGGCGGCGAAGGAGCTAGGCGCAAACGCCATCGGCGTTAGCTGCGATGTGACTAACCAGGAGTCAGTCGATGCCGATGTAGCCGTTACCGTGACGCGCTTTGGCGCACTGCATATCGCCGTCAACGCTGCGGGCATCGGCGGCGTGGGCCACGTCCTGAACAGCACCGACGAACAGTTCGCGACGGTGCTCGATACAAACCTGACCGGCGTATTCCGCTCGATGAGAGCTGAAGCGCGCGAAATCAAGAAGACGGGCGGCGGGAGCATCGTGAACGTCAGCTCGATCGCGGGAGCGCTGACGCATCGATACATGAGCGCGTATTGCGCCTCGAAGGCCGGGCTAAACATGCTGACCGAGTGCACGGCTGACGACCTGGGCGAGTTCGGCATTCGCGTAAACGCCGTCATGCCCGGACTCGTGAAGACCGACCTCGCCCAGCCGCTCTGGTCGAACGAAGGTGTAGTGGAAGAGTACAAGCGCCGGATGCCCGTCTCCCGACTCGGGACCCCAGGCGATGTAGCAGAGCTGGTGGCGTTCCTTCTGAGCGACGGCGCCTCGTGGATCACGGGCCAGTGCATCGGGGTGGACGGCGGCCACACGATCAGGCAGGGGCCAGACCTGGTTGAGCCTCTGTTCCGGCACTTCATGCCAGCCGAACGCTGAACGGTCTCGGCGGTGCTCGGCCGACTTCTGTATACTGATGCGTCGCGCTGGTTGGGTCCCCGCTCCTTCCACGACTGACCGCTCGTTCTAGCCACGAGGGAGGGGCTTCATGTTTCGAATCGGCATGCTCGTATCACTGACGTTTGTCGGACTGGCGGCGCTGCTGCTTAGTTCGGATGTAAATCACCGCTCGGCCAAGGCAGCGCCGGGAACGATCGTCTACCGCGACGCCGCGTACGGCCTACCACACATCTACGCCGACACTGACCTGGAGCTGGCGCGCGAGAACGGGCGCGAGATCGCGAAAGACCGGATAGGACAGATGGCCCTGATCAGCCGCGTCGCGCGAGGAACGCTTTATCAGGCGTTTGGGTTGCTTGATGCGAGCACGTTCAACGACGATGTCGATGTACGGCGGTCCGGTTACACGTCGTCTGAGCTGAACAGCATGTACGACAAGCTTCCTGCCGACGTACGCGCGTTGATCATTGAATACTGTAAGGGTGTGAACGATACGATCGAGGAGATCTACGCAGGCAACTTACCACTGCCAGCAGAGATCTTCTTGCTCCAGAACCTGGGTCTTGGCGACGATCTCTTCGGGAACGCAACGAACATCTCGGACCAGGTAGACCCGTACTACTTGGCGCCGGGCGGCGCCGACCCGGAGCGCCCGAACGCGGGCTTCCAGTTCACACCGGAGATGGCTTCGGCGATAGCCGTGCTGCAGGTGCGTAACTTCGGCGACGCTGGCGTCAACGAGTTCTCCCTGCTAGACCAACTCAACAAACTGATCGCCAAGTTCCCAACGGACGGTCAGGATATCTGGGGTGACCTGAACTTCCTCATCGACCCGCTGGCCCCTTCGACTGTGCCGGACCCTAGCCTACCGGGCTTCGGCGGGCCGCTGGCCGGACAAGGGGCCGGCGGCGCAACGAATGGTGAAGCGGCCGGTGACGGCCAGCTTGCCGGCTACTTGGATGCCGTAGCGAACTACGACTTCAGCAGCACGATCGCGGCTATCGAGCAAGTGCAGCAGGAGCGTGAGGAGCGCGCGCGCAAGTTGGGCGCCTGGCCGGCGCTCGGCAGCTATGCATGGATGGTCGACGGAGCGCGTTCGGCCACGGGCAATCCGTGGATCGGCGGGTTCCCGCAGACGGGCATCCAGACGCCTTCGATCATGCACTACGTGGAGCAACGGAGCGCTGAAGGCGCAGACCACCAGATCGAAACGAACGGCATGGAGTTCATCGGGGCGCCGTTGGTGCTGATCGGACAGACGGACAGCGTCGCGTTCACGACGACGACAGGCGCGCTGAAGAACAACGACCTGTACCTGGACCAACTGGTTCATGAAGACACCGACGCGCTTCGCTACAGCGACGAGGGGACCCCTGCAGCGCTGAACCTTCGCTTCGAAGGGATCAAGGCCACCGGCGGTGGCGTGAGCTTCATTAGCGCCTGGCGCAGTCACGAACGCGGCGGCAACGGCGGCTCGCGGACGGTGGAGGCGTTCCAGGGGAACCTGAGCGGCACCGCGGACAGCGGAACGGCGACAACGCTGACGGACAGTTTAACTTCTCCAGTGGCAGCTTCGCGGGTGGGTATGTAGCGATCACCAACGGCACCGGCATAGGCCAGATGCGCGTGCTCGCATCGAACGATGCGCGCACGCTGACACTGACCGGGAGCTGGACAGTCATCCCGAGCCACACGGCGCAGTACGTGGTAGTGAACGCGGCCGGCCAGCTGATTGCCATCTCTCGCGAGCGAGCGTTCTGGATGGAAGAGACGACGACTGCGCTGGGCTTCTCCTACTTCCAGCGCGCTGAGGACGTAATGGACATTCGCCGCGGCGTGCGCTTGATTCCGAGCGCGCACCACTTCATGTCGGCCGACAACAACGCCTTCAACGGCATTGGTACCGACTTGAGCGCCGACGCCGGCAATACGGGCTATTACGCCTCGGGCTACTGGCGGGTGCGGCAAGACGCGACGGATACGCGCTTGCCCCTTGACGGCACGCAGCCGAACCAGCTTGTGTCGATCGGCGGTACGGTCGGAAGCGCGGGAGCGGGGTCGCTGACAAGCACTGGATCGTTTACGGGACAAGACCTCTCAGCTTTGCCGGTCAACTACCGGCTGGACAACCCCACGCAGCAGGGCAGCGAGTACATCGTGACTATTACGGCCGGCACGGGCTACAAGCAGACCCGGCGCATTGAGACGAACGACGACGACACGCTGACCCTGGAAGAGGATTGGGGCGTCACGCCCGCACCAGGCGACACATTCGAGGTGTACGAGATCTATGGCTTCCCCGAGGCGATCAACCCATGGAGCGGATACTCCGGGAACTGGAACAACCGCGCGGCCACGGCGGACTTCGCGCCGCTCGGGCGGCAGCATCGCGTGATCGACATTCTGGATCGGCTCTCAAACGACAGCTCCGTATCGCGCGATGACGTACGTCAGCTGAACAAGGACGTGGCCGGGCTGGACGGTAAGGGCGCGTTCGGACGCTTCATCATCCCGCGCATCCGCGAGGCGGTGGATGGCGTCGGCAACGGCGGCAACCCGCAGGTCGATACGATACTCGCTACTCTCGAAGCGTTCCAGGCGCCACCAAGCTCCGGCCGCGCGTTCATCGATCCCGTGACTGCGACGCAGACTGAGGGTGAGTTGGCTTTCTTGAACAGCATGATCTCGCGTTTCTCCAGCGCGATATGGGGCGACGAGCTCTCCGGCACAGGGATTGGCAATCCGGGCGGGTCGTTCGGCCTGGATGTGATCCAGCACACGATCGATTCGGTGGCCGCGGGATCGACGGGAGCGTACGGGCAGGTCTACACGGGCGATTACTTCAATGGAACCGACTGGCGAGTCGTGGTTCGCAACGCATTCGCGCAGACGATCACGGACCTAGGCGGCATCCCGGTCGACGGTGCGCGCGGGATGAGCAACTACGTGCACCCGCTGGCTGCGCTCTTCCCGAACCTGGTGTTCGATAAGACTCCGGTGGGCAACCGTGGCATTTGGGAGCAGAACATCGACGTAGGTCCAACGGTGAAGGGCGAGTTCATCTTCCCACTAGGCCAGAGCGGGTTTATCGACTCCGGTGGCCTGCCGGCCGACAACGCGGATACGTTGCAGGACACGTGGCGCGACTGGCGATTCGTTCCAATGCTCCACGTGACCGAGGACCTCGTGCTTGATCCGGATGGAGATGTCGACGGTGACCTGGTGCTCGACGCGTTCGAACGATGGTACTACGACTCGAACAGCCCGCTAGCGGACTCGGACACGGACGGCGACGGGCTAGACCTACAGGGCGAGTACTACTTCGGTTCCGACCCGACCGACGCCGACACCGACGACGACGG
>JBKKBW010000491.1:0-9541 GCA_046713635.1 Dehalococcoidia bacterium | reverse complement strand
GGTGGGCAGTGTATTGTTCGGTACGGTTAGGTCGAACGAGAAGATCGCCGTCGTGCTGACGAGCTCCGGCCCGTCGAACGTCGCCAGCGTCCGGTCCAGCTCCAGCGTCTTCAGGTTGTCCGAGAACGCGTCGGGATTCGGCTCCCAGCCGAACCCCGCGCCGTTCGCGGTGGCAAATTGGTCGTACTCGTCGATCGTGATTGGCCGCAGTTCGTGCGCCACGCCTCGTCTCCTCTCGATGCGAAGGCTAGTGTAGCAGACGGGCGCTCACGTATCGCGGCTCGGGTTAGGCTAGCAGGTGCGCGGTCTCGCTCAGCTTGCACTGTCAGCAGTGCCACCTAACGCTTGGGGATCCTGCCAGGAACGCGTAGCCTTAGCATCGCAGCAGAGACCCGCTCCCTCGAGAAGAACGCGCTGTGAAAGGACACGAAACTCCAAAACGAATTCGAAAGCGGATTCAAACGGTGTAAAATGGCCCGAACACGAGTGAAAAGCGCCAAAAAAGAACTAGGATGCCGTTCCTCAAGAGGAAGACACCCCAGCCCTTCGGCGGGTGACCACGAGAGGGGGAGCGATTCCCGTGGTTTACCCTTCAAAGACTATGATAAGAGTTAAATGTTAAGAAACCACTAACAAGAGGGCCATGAAACGTTAACTCCCGATGTCAGAAGACCCCCTAGACCGGCTCGTTCATCTGTCAGCAAGCACGCGACGCCTGCTTGATTACGTAGCTGTCCTGCCTGGCGGGGTCCGCTACGCGGTCCTGCGCCACATCGCCCGTGTCTCGGAGGAGGACATGGTCATTGAACTGCGGGAGGCAGTTGACGCCGGTGTCTTGGCGGTCCTCCCCGGCCAGCCAAACGTCTACGACTTCGCCGACGAGGCGCTGCGAGAGATCGTGTTCGAGGGCATCGGTCCCGCGCGCCTGCCCCGCCTACAGGCGCGGGCGTTCGCTGCGCGAAGACGCGTAGAGGGGCCCGATGACTACGGCGGGCCAAGGCCAGCGAGCGCCTAGCTGCTTGACGCTTGACAGCTTGGGGCGCGCGTTCGACAATAGAACAAACCTTCGCTTCTGAGGAGTCATGGCCTCGACGCGCGCCATCCTACACGTCGATCTCGACGCCTTCTTCGTAGCGGTCGAGCTCGCTCGCGATCCGTCGCTTCGCGGCAAGCCCGTTGTCGTTGGCGGCGATCCGAGCGGTCGTGGTGTCGTCGCGACCGCCTCGTACGAGGCGCGCAAGTTCGGTGTCCACTCCGCTATTCCACTCGCGACGGCGAAGCGCCTCTGCCCGCAGGCAATCTTTCTGCGCGGCGACTTCCCGGCCTATCAGCGCGCCTCGAAAGCGTTTCACGCCATCCTGCGCGACTTCTCGCCACTGGTCGAGTCGGGTGGCCTGGACGAAGCGTTCGTCGATGTAACGGGCTGCGGGCCGGTCATCGCGTCGCGATGCGGTGTGCCGTCTGGCGCGCCGGACGAAGAGCTAGCCCTCGCTGCCGCAGATGCCATCCGGCAACGCGTCCGCGACGAGCAACAGCTCACCGCGTCGGTCGGTATCGCCAGCGGCAAGTCGATAGCAAAGATCGCCTCGGATGCTGCCAAGCCAGACGGCGTGCTGCTCGTCCCAGCCGGCAGCGAGGCGGCTTTTCTCGCGCCGCGGCCTGTGCGCGATCTACCCGGGCTCGGCCCAAAGGCCGAAGCGCACTTGATGCGCCTCGGCATTCGCACCCTCGGCCAGCTCGCTGCGATGCCCGAAGGCACACTCCGCGCGCTCTTCGGTTCCGGCGGCCCGGACCTCGGCCGCCGGGCGCGCGGAATCGACAGGTCGCAAGTTACCGAAGGCCGTGGGGTTCCCAAGTCGATCAGCCGTGAGGGTACCTACGCGAGCGACACTGCTGACCGTGCGCTGCTGCGCGCGTCGCTCCGCGCCTACGCCGAGAGCGTTGCCGCCGACTTGCGGGGCGTCGAACGGAAGGCGCGCTGCGTCACGCTCAAGCTCCGCTACAACGACTTCTCCACGATCAGCCGCAGCCGCACGCTGGAACGCGCGACGAGCAACGACGATGATCTCTACAGCGTCGCCGCACAGCTTCTCTCCAATGCGCTCGAACGCGACAGCCGGGCCGTCCGGCTGATCGGCCTCGGGGCGTCGCAGCTCGTCGAAGACGCGACGCAACTCGATCTGTTCGAGCCGCGCCGCAACGCGCGCGAGTCGCTCGTCCGCGCGCTCGATGGTCTGCGCGCTAGGTACGGCAACCGCTCGGTCCGTACCGGCCAGACCTTTTTCGATCCGTTTGAGGATGGTGAGGACTTCGCCGAGAAGCGTACCGGCCTCTCGTCCCAGATGGGGCTGGACAAGAAGAAGAAAGCTACGCGCGACTAATGCGCAGTCCGTCCAGCAGGCGCCGCACCGCAGCGCCTGCTTCGTCTCGGGCGACGGCGGGGTCGTCCGCGCTGCCGATCAGCATGCACGCTTCCTCGAGGGCTCCAACGATAAGGCGTGCTAGCGGACGCGCCGGCTGACGGTCGATGATGCCCGCGTCCATCGAAGCCTGCACGATCGCCTCCAGCGCCCCTAGGCTGTACTGCTGCGCGATGTCGCGGTACGCCTTCCAGCCCAGGACCGCAGGTGCGTCGATCAACACGATGCGCTGCACGTCCGGCTCCAGCGAGGCATCGAGAAAGGCCTGCATCGCATTCTGTAGGTTGTCCCAAACCTCGGTCTCCGGCTGGAAGGCTCCGTTAGCGCGTTCCAGCAGCTCCTGCTCGAGTTGCTCGAATACGGCGCGGAACAGCGCTTCTTTATCGCGAAAGTGGTGGTACAGCGCTCCGCGGGTGACACCCGCCTGCTCGACGATCTCCTCAGTCGGCGTTTCGGCGTAACCCCGCTCTGCGAAGAGCTGGCGCGCTACCGCTAGGAGAGCGGCACGGGTCGCCTCGGATTGTTCTGCCTTACGGCTCTTGACATCCATACAGGGTGTATGTATGATACATACGAACTGTATGTATCCGCAACTAGCTGAAGCAAGCATAGCTGCGAAACAGATAGGAAGCAACTAATCAGCAGCAGTGAAAGGAGCCAGAAAATGACGCCGAACGAGATGAAAGAAGTACACAACCGCCATGTGGCAGCCGAGAATCGCCGCGACCTGGAAGGAGCCCTCGCCACCTACGTGGATGACTGCTTCTACGAGGTGGTTGCGCTGGGCGCTCGAGTGACCGGCAAGGACGCTGTGCGTGGCATCTACACCGGCACGATGACCGGCCTGCCCGATGGCACGTTGGATATCGAAGGCGACGCGTTCAGCGACGACAAGCTGATCGCCTGGGGCACGTTCCACGGCACGGTCGACGGCTCGTTCCTCGGTCAGGAGCCGACCGGCAGGAAGATCGCCTTTCCGATGATCGTAATCAACTCCTTCCGCGATGGCCTGATGGAAGGGGAGCGCATCTACTTCGATCTAGCGACAGTCTGCGAGCAGGCCGGCTTCGCCATCGCGAAGGTGCGCGAAGCGACAGCGCCGCTGCGCGCTGCGGCCGTGACGGCGTAAGGGCAAGATGGATTTCCTGACACAGCTTCCGTGGCGCGCAGTTCCCAGCTCGATCATCATGGCTGCGGGACTCGCGCTGTTTGTCTACGGCGTCGAGAAGCTGGTCCAGGCATTGCGCATCTCAATCTGGGACATGGACCGGCCTATCGTCTGGATGGGCGGATTCCGCGCCGCGATTATCGGCCTCGCCGTCGTCGGACTGGGGGCGGCCTGGCTCACGCAGCAGCTCTGGGTGTTGCTCATCGCGCTGGCGATCGGCGGCGAGGAGCTGCTCGAGACTTCGGTGCTGCTCTACGCCCTGCGCCGCGGCCGCCGCATCGAGCGCGCGACCGCGGCGGCGGAGTAAGCTAAGGCGTGCCAGCTTTCGATGTTGAGACACTCCAGAAGCGCATCCAGGGCTTCTTCCCCGAAGTGCTGGGCGTGCGCTTCGTCGAGGCGTCGCCGGATCTCATCCGCGCGGAGCTGGCCGTCCGAGACGATCTCTGTACCGTGCCGGGCATCCTGCATGGCGGCGCGATCATGGCCTTCGCCGATACGCTGGGGGCCGTCGGTGCGGTCCTCAATCTCCCGCCTGGCGCCGGCACGACTACGCTCGAGTCGAAGACGAACTTCTTCGCCGGCGCGCGCACTGGCGCGGTCGTGACCGGCGAATCTACTCCGCTCCATCGCGGACGCCGGACGATGGTCTGGCAGACTCGCGTATCGCTGGCGGATGGCAAGCTCGTCGCGCTCGTCACCCAGACGCAGATGGTGCTGGAGCAACGTTCCTAGCTGACGCTGGCCGCGCAGCCGCGTGTGGTCGATAATGCGAGCACATGCTCGCTATCCCCGTTGTCGTCGCCGCTTTGCCTTCGTGGGTGTGGGCGACGCTGCTAATGACGCTCTTCGTTCTCGTCAGCATCGCCACCATGTGGCTGACTCGCTATCCGCTCCGGAACCTGCCGCACGATCGCGGCAGCACAAGCAAAATAGCGGACGAGGAGTAGCTCGATCAGCTTGTGCTCGTTATCGCCGCCGCACTAGCAGCCACAGCTCATCCGCGTTATATCGCCACACCTTCGACGGCGAGACTGAATGGGCTAGCGTTGCACCTGCCTCGGAGATTCTCTTAGGATTGATCGACCACCCCGAATAGTTTTCGCTGTCCGCAGCAATAGTCCCTTCGAATAGAGAAAAGGAGGAACTGCGATGAGACAGCGGTTCACTGACATCCTGAACGAGTCCATCCAGCAGCTCGAGGCCTCCGGCGGGGACGTCGAGGCGGTGCTCAGCAGGTACCCTGAGCGCGCAGCCGAACTTCTCCCCTATCTTGAGGTCTGGACATCGCTATCGGCGGTCGAGAGGGCGCAGGCGAGCTCCGCGGGCACCATGCGGGCGCGCCAGCAACTCCTTTCTGCCATGGCGAGAGCCGCCGAACCGGAACGGGGTGTCAGCTCAATCAACAGTCTCGCATCGAAAGGAGGGTTAAGAATGAGATTCGTAAGCGTGAAGTTCGTAGCAGTATTCGTAGCCGGAATGGCGTTGGCGCTAGGTGCTATGTCCCTCGCAGGGAGCCTGGGTTCCGACGGTGGTCCGTCCGTTGTCGCGCATTCCGACGCTTGTATTGAGGACCTGGACTTCAACGACGATGGCAGTCTCACCGTCGAAGACATCGACGACCTCGGGGACGCAATCGACGACGACCTCGACGCCGACGACGACGGCATCGACGACGTTGACGACACCGACGATGACGGCGACGGCGTCAGCGACGACCTCGACGATGTTGACGACACCGACGGCGACGGCATCGATGACGTTGACGACCCGGACGATGACGGCGACGGCGTCAACGACGACCTCGACGCCGACGACGACGGCGACGGCGTCAACGACGACCTCGACGACAACGAATTTGACGACGATGGCGATGGCGATGTCGATATCAACGACGTCGTCGGAAGCGTAGGCGACTTTGTAGCCTGCTTCCAGGATGACCAGCCACCGGCGACGTAAGCCAGAGCCAGCCCGACCCAGCACAAGGGGGCACGCCTGTGCCCCCTTGTGTCTCCAGCTTTGAAGGAACCGATCCCCGCAACTAGTAGACTAACTGGGCGCCTCCATCGTAGCGTGGCGGAATGTAACGCTACGATGGAGGGTGCGCTTCTTATTAGCGGGAGGTTCTGTCCGTGACCATGCTTCGCTTCGTAGCCGCAACCGCCGCTTTCGCCATCGTAGCCGCCGTCGCCATCGCGAGCGGCCGCCCTCCCGATTCCGCGCAGGCTGGCCCCGGTGCCCCCGTGAGCCTGGATGCCATATCCGACGCCGGCAACACTGCCACTACTGTAGGTCCCATCAACGCCAGCCGATCCACCACATGCGGAGACACATTCAATGTGGATGTCGTCATCCAGGGCGTCACGGACATCGCCGGCTTCCAGGCTGATCTTCTCTACAACCCCGCCGTCCTGAGGGTGACGGCCGTCAACTATAACTTCCTGCTGACCACCACGGGCACGGCCGTCCTCAACGCTGGAAGCCCCACGCCCGACTTCGACGGCCTGTTCCGGACCGCGGCAGCCATGTTCTCCACAACGCCCTTCACGGGCGCTAGCGGCAATGGTGTTTTGGCTCGGGTCACCTTGCAGGCTGTTGGCACCGGCTCCAGCGTACTGGATATCACCAGCGTTAAGTTGGCCGACCCAAACGCCAACCCGATATCACCCGCCGACGCCAACGGCTTCTATCTGGGCACCGTTAATGACGCTTCAATCGTTGTGAATCCCCCTTGCGTGGATACCGACGGCGACGGCTGTCCGGACGTGAAGGAGCAGCAGACCGCTCCCGGCAGCCAGGGATCGGGTGGCCTGCGCGATTACCTGAACCCCTGGGACTACTTCAATCCGACCCACGACGGCCTGAACCGCGTGGACGATATCCTGAAGGTGGTACAGGCCTACTTCCGCGACGACAACGACGGGTCACCCGGTCAGCCGCCCTACATGGCGGGTTATAACCCGGATACCGACCGCTCATCTCTCGGGCCAAACGCGTGGAACGTGGGTGCGCCCAACGGCCTCCAGCGCGTGGACGATATTTTGGCCGCAGTGAAACAGTACTTTCACGACTGCCATGTATAGTCGCAAAACGCAGATTGGCTTCCATGGCAGATCAGGCGTGGCACTCGTCGGCATCCCGTTCGTCATCGTTGTAGGAGCGACGGTTCTCGGTTTCTTCGTGCTAACCTCGGCCGCCCATGGTGCCGGCCCGGCCACCTCCATCGCCCTACTTGCTATAGACGGCGATCCCACGGGCAACGCTCCGCGTAGCGTCGGCGCCATCGATCAATGCGTCTCCACCAGCGTTGGCCGGCCCACACAGATCGACATCGTCGTTCCTGGACCCGGCGTTCCGGTCGATCGCGCGATCGGCGCGTACCAGTTCAGTCTCCTGTATGACCCTGGCTCGATATGGATCTCCGGCGACGATAGCAATATGCTGCTGGCCCAGGCTGCAGGGAGTAACGTTATACCCATCGCCGACCCGAGGCCCGATAGGAATGGGGTCTATGTATCTTGGGGAGTAGACTTCGGCCCCTCGGGCATCGAACCCGCCGGATCCTCCGAGGCTGGGTCCGGCGTCATCGCGCGCATCACGTTTCTTCCCCAGAGCGAGGGCATTTCGACCCTCACCCTCAGCGACGTGCTGGTCATCGACGATGCCTCAGACAGGATTACCCTTGAATCGGTTCAGTCCGCCACGATCAACGTGGGCCGGCCCTGCTCGGCCCAGAGCGCGACGCCGCTGAGCTCGGAGCCTGCTGATGGGGCTGGCGCGACAGTGCCCCCTCCAAGTACGCCTTCAGCCGGCCCATTGCCCAGGACAGGAGGAGGTCCTGCACCAAGCGGTAATCACTCCCCGCTGATCGCCGCTGCTTTCATCTGCGCGTTCGGCGGCCTATCTCTGATCATTGCTTACATCTTGGCGAACAACTCGAAGGGCTGCAGGCCATGATTCAGCTTGTGCACTCGGGCTCGTGCCTGTCCTAGGATCATCAATGACAAGCGAAACCACGATGGACGATGGCATGCTGGCGAACCAACACGAGGTATCGCTTGAAGATGACCTTGTCCGCCGGGCGCGCTCGCGCTCGCCTGAGGCGTGGACGCAGATTTACGAGACGAACCACCCGAAGCTCTTTCGCTATGTGCTAGCACGCGTCGGTGATCGACAGACAGCGGAGGATCTTACGGCCACCGTCTTCGTCGAGGCGCTGAAAGGGATCGACTCCTACGTCAGCCGTGGGCGGCCACTGCTCGCTTGGCTCTATAGCATCGCCCGCAACGTGGCGAACTACCATCACCGCTCCCTCTTCAGAAGAAAGGCCAGCCAGCGCATCTGGGATCGCGCGCCGTCCACTGAAAGGGCGGACGAGATGAGCGACCCGGCATCGGCGGTGGAGCGATGGGACCTGCGGGAAGCGATCGGCCGCCTATCGAGCGAGCAACGGGAAGTGATCATCCTCCGCTATTTCGTCGGGCTGACCACCCCGGAGGTGGCCGGCGTGGTCGGAAAGCACGAGCGCGCCGTCTATTCCCTCTACACACGCGCCATCAAGGCCCTTCGGCGTCATCTCCGCTAGCACCTAGCCTTCACACGTCTCGGCCTATTCGTCGATGCTTTTCACGCCGACGCTCAAGTTACCTTCGCCTGAGCAGCCGCCAGAGCAGCCGTCCGCGCACGGATCGCCACGCCTCGTCCAGCCGAGCGCTCAGCGATGCGTCCGTCAGCTCCAGTCCGTAGCGCTGCCGCACGTAGCTGTCCGCAAGGACGTCAGCGCCTTCGATGTCTGGCACTCGCGCTGAGAGGCTCTGCGCGTACTCCCGCGGCGTTTGTCCTGGCGCGGGCGGTACCCCAGCCCAGGACCCCAGGCGCACGGTCTGGCCCCAGAGCCGCGCTGTGGGATCGAGGTTGGCGAGGCCGCGCGTCCACGCGTAGTGCGCGCCCGCGCCGCCCCCGATGAGCAGGACGAGTACTCCAGCGCCGATCGCGATCATGATCCACATCGCGTTGCTGATCGAGCCGCCGCTTTCCGCGGCCACCAGTGGCGTGTCAACCTCCGGCTCCGGCGCGCTGGGATCAACGCCCCCGCCGAAAAGGAAGTCCGCCGGTAGCTGCGCGGGAGGCGCAACAACAGGTGCATCGCTCGCGCGCGAGATCGGCGCGTAGTCTGGCGTCGGGTTGAACTCCAGCCACCCGTAGCTCGGAAAGTACACTTCCGGCCAGGCGAACGCGCTCGCTTCCGTCACGCGATACTGGCCGCTTGCTGCGTCGAACTCAGCGCCCTGCAAAATGTAGCCCACGGCCATCCGCGAGGGCACGCCAAGCGAGCGCAGCATCACGACCATCGCCGACGCGTGGTAGTCGAAGTAACCCGCCTTCGAATCGAACAGGAAGTAATCGACCGCGTCCCGTCCCGGCGGCGTGTCTGGCACGTTCAGGCTGAAGCGATAGTTCGTCCGGAGGTACTGCTCGACCGCGACGGCCTGGTCGTACGGGTTGTCCGTCCCCTTCACGAGCCCGTTCGCCAGGTTGCCGACGCGCAGCGGCAGCTTCTCCGGCAGGTCGAGATACGCATCCCCGATCCAGCCCGGATAGTCCGTGGTCGCTGTCCGTAGCTCCTCCTCTGTAGCTACCGATATCGTGCCGGTCGCGGTGTACCTGTCGCCGGCCTTAGTCCCGGAGGCAGGGAGCACTCGCTGAACGTCCTCCCCCTGCCGAGTGTCGACGCGCACCCGCCTGTCGAACGACAAGGGTTGGCCGGGGCTGAGCAGCCCCTGGTTAGATGAGCGTCGAAGATCGACCTCGGCGGTGATTTCCTTCCGTTGCTCAAGGAACTGCTCCGCTGTGATCAGCTCGCCGGGCGATAGGCCGCTTAGCCTTTCGTCGCCGCCACGCAGCCAGCCGTCGGACGTGTAAACGTCGTACGATCCGCCCTTGAGAAATAGTGGTC
>JBKKBW010000490.1:0-1423 GCA_046713635.1 Dehalococcoidia bacterium | reverse complement strand
CCTTTGAAGTTCGTTGGTCCGGACTAGTTAGGATCGATGAGGGTGGGGTGCACACGATCGGGATCGAGGCGCCCGGATCGCTCCTCATGCGCGTGAATGGAGAACCTTCGGATGTCAGTCAGGGTTCGGCATCAGTGACGCAATCGCTGAGTCCTGGACTCCATCGCGTCGAAATCGAGGGGACGGTCGATCACCACGGACGCGTATCTCTGACTGATAACGCCCAACCGCTGACAAATGATGCCCTTTTCGCGCCGTATGCTCCCAACCAAGGACTGCTGGCCTCCTTCTTCGATACGGAGGATTGGTCCGGTGACCCTGCGCTGCAAGTCGTCGTTCCACAAGTTGGTTTCTTCTACTTGAGTGACCTTCCCACCAGCGGTGTCTCCTCCGTGAGGTGGACGGGGAAGTTGCGAGCGCCAACGACCGGCGATTACCAGCTCCTTGTCGAGACGTCCGGAGACGCTTCTATCACCATCGACGGGGTCGAATTGCTTTCGACTCCAGACCTCGCCGGGCGCTCGCATCGCCTTATCGCTGGGCTACACGACCTCACCGTTGACTTTCGCAACAGCGGAGGGCAGCCACCCCAGATCATGCTGTACTGGGAGCGGCCGGGAGAAGATCGTCAGTTGATCTCGCGGCGCTTCCTCTCGCCACCCTGAGGGTTGCGAGCTTAGCCCGTAGCGCGTCAGCGTCCGTGATAAGCTGGGCGGCGATGGATCGCTGCGAGATCGAAGCGAAGCTGAACAAAGACCGCGCGTGGCTGCTCGAGACCTAGCGGCTATGCCTCCAGACGAGCTCGCTCGTGGCGTCACCGCGAGCGAGCACGACCCGTCATCGATGTGGTCTGCGAAGGACCATCTGGCCCACCTCGCGGGCATCGAGAAGAACTTCAACGCGATGATTCGCCGGCATTTCGCGGGGGACTCGAACCCGGTCAGGTTGGCTAAGGCCGCCGATGGGCAGCCCCGAACTCGCGAGCAGATCATGGCATCTGTCCATCAGATGACCGAGGCGTGGGTGATAGAACACCGCCAGAAGTCACTCAGCCAGGTGGTTGCACTGGGCCAGTCCATACGCGCCGACACGCTCGCGCTGCTGGTCGGGTTGACCGACGCGCAGCTTAGCGAGAAGCTACCAGGCGCGCCTTGGGCTGACGGCACCGTCGGAGGCGTCCTGACCGTCAACGCGGATCACGGGCGCATGCACTGGAAGTGGATCAAGGACGGCCGGGCCAAGCTGGAGTCCGGCTAGCCTAGCAGCGCCCGCACTTAATCCAAACGCTCGATGACCGTCGCCGTGCCTAGGCCGCCGCCGCAGCACATCGTCTCGAGGCCATAACGGCCGCCCGAGCGCTCTAGCTCGTTGAGGAGCGTTGTCATCAGCTTGGCGCCGGTGCAGCCGAGCGGGTGTCCGAGCG
>JBKKBW010000489.1:0-1214 GCA_046713635.1 Dehalococcoidia bacterium | reverse complement strand
GAGTACAGTTGGGGCACCGTGCGGCAGGCAGTGCTCCGCGGCCAGACTAGGGCAGAGTACCTCACCGTGAAGTTGCTCGGACTCACTCTCGTATCGAGTGCGATCCTGCTGCTCGCCCTAGTGGCGGGCCTCCTTTTCTCCCTCATGGCGACTTCGATCGCCGACGAGCCGATCACGTTCGATGCGCCCGGCGGGCCGAACGTGTTGGAGGCGATCGTTATGGTGCTGCGTTCGGGCTACTGCATCCTGCCGTACGCGCTCCTGGCGTTTGGCCTGACCGTGGTCGGGCGCTCGACGGCGCTGGGCGTGGCCGGAACGCTGCTGTTCGTCTTCGGCGAGGCGATCATCATGGGCATCCTGCTGAGCATCGGTGGCGTGTGGGCAGATATCGCCGCGTTCCTTCCCGCACACAACGTAAACGCCATTATGGCCACGAATCGTATCGGTGGCGAGTACTTCAACAGCCCGGCGCTGCGCGACGTGGGGCTTTCGGCGTCCGAGCTTCCCGATCCGTGGGTTGCGGCGCTGCTCATCGCGGTGTACTGCGTGGGCCTACTGGCTGTGACATACGCTGTATTCCAGAAGCGCGACATGACGGCGGGCGCGGGAGCGAGCTGAGCCCTGCGCATCTGGGACGTAGCGCCGCGCCTGCTCTGCCGCAAGCACCTGCTGGGCGAGCACCGCGAATTGCATGGGCTGTGGAACATACTCACGAAGCATGAGGGCAAAGGCGGTTACTCGCGCCATCCGGAGACGCTGCGTTGGGTGGGAAAACAGCGCGCGCTCCATCAGCGGCACGAAAGGCTCGTTGGGGAGATGTCTGCGCGCGGTTACGACCATCGCTCGCCTTTGAGCCGAGCGCTCGGGATGGGCAAGGCGCAGCAGGACATGCTGATCGATTCGCTTGCTCGGCAGAGGATGCTGCTGCGAGCGAAGGACTGCGAGTGCTTCAGGACTGGTCGACTGCGCGCGTGACGTTGGCCTGACAACAGAAGGGGGCGCACACCTGTGCGCCCCTACGGTGCTTGTTGAGGGCATTGCTACGGCACGATAACAGCCCGGCGCACCTTCGTAGCCCCAGCGCCGTTCGAGCCTTCCTTCTGCCACTCCGCTTCATCAAACGCCCTGTTGATGTCTTCAAGCTTGTACTTGTCGTGCGAGACGACTTCTTCATGCGGGTACTTGTTCTTCGTCCGCACCAGGTAGTCGAGCGC
>JBKKBW010000488.1:0-1988 GCA_046713635.1 Dehalococcoidia bacterium | reverse complement strand
GAACATGCCTTGCAGACTGTTATGCATGGCCTTGGTGACCTGGTAGAACTCGTCGGTGCCGCTGATGACCTGCCAGTCCGCTTGCAGTCCGATGTCCTGCATGAGCGGGACCAGCGTGGTGAGGATTTCCGCGACGCCTCCACCAAACGACGTGGCGTTGACGTGCAGAACGCGCGCTCCAGCCAGCGGCGCCGCGAGTTGGCGTATCTCTTCTACGCGTTCGTCGCCGATGACGGGCCGATAGTCGTCGAGGGCCTTCGGCGTAAGCGGTACGGAGCCGAGCATATGCTAGCGAGCTGTCCGGACGAGCTGCCCGAGCAGGCGTACTTCGTCAACGAGGAAGCGCGGCAAAAGGAAGTGCTTCTCAACGTGCCGGCGACCAGCCTGGCCCAGGCGTTTGGCCAAGTCTGGTTCGCGCAAGACTCGCAGAATGCACTCCGCGCACGCGTCATTGGTATTCGCTAGGACGCCCGTCTCGCCGTCGATCACTTGATGGCTCAGGCCGCCGCTTGGCGCTGCGACTACGGGCCGGCACTTCCATTGGGCATCGGAAATCCAGATACCGAAGCCCCGGCGAAGTCCCTTTTGCACGACAACATCGGACGCGCGCTGGAACGCATTCGTCTCTACGTTGCCGACTTCGTTTGTACCGCGCAGAATGTGAACGTCGATATATTCCAGCGAACGGCGTACCGCTTCGCTGAAGTGTTCGATGCTGGCGGGGTCCTCAGGCGGGGTAGTGGCGATGAGCGCCATTTGCACGTTCGGGATTTCCTTCTTGACTAGATCGTATACGTCAATGCAGCCAAGGAAATCGCTAGCAGGGTCGCTGGGCGAGAGCTGACAGATGAGCGGCCGCTGAGGGTCGATTCCGTAGAGCATCAGCACATTGTCAATGGTGTCGCGTGGGAGATCCATGTTGCGCGGCCCTAGCGGGTCGATCGCGGGCGGAATAATGGTGAGCGGCACATCGGGCATATCGTCCCGGACAAAAGCTTCAGCATCGAAGACGAGTTCGTCGTAGTCCTTGATGTGCGCTCGTAGAGCCTGCCACGCTTCTGGTTCGGCGTCCGATAAGTCGAGGTGAGAGCGAAAGATCCATCGAGTGTCGCGGCGGGCTGCCTCTGAAACGAAGGAGGGGATGGCGGCGGGCTGCGGATCGTGCACCACGACGACGTCGAACTCTTCGGTGAGGAGTTCGGCGTTCATGCGGCTGTAGCCAAGCCACGTTTCAGCTAGTTCATCGGACCACTCCCGCCCGATGCCGGCCAGCGAACGATACAGTGCTTTGCTGCACGAGGCGAAATCTTCCGTTGGGCGGACGACCTGCCACTGGCAGTTCAACCCGATGTCCGCTAGAAGAGGAACGGTAGAGTTGAGCAACTCCGCAACGCCGGTACCGAACGCGGTGACGCTTAGGTGGAGGACGCGGAGGCCCTGAAGCGGCTCCGCGAGACGTTTGATTTCGTCAATAGCGGCGTCGCCGGCGATCTTGCGATATTCGTCGAGGACTTTGGGTTGTAGGGCTAGCGTTCCGTACATAGCCTTCTCCTGCGCGCCAGTACTTGAGACCAGACTAACAGCGAGACGACCGAGCCGTACCTTCCCTACAGCACGGCGGTTCTAGTTACTGCATGGTATCCGGCGCGAATCTAGGGTGTCAAACGGACAATTTGTCAGCGGATACGAAACGGATTAGCGGATAGGAGCAGGCTAGAACGTCCGCGGCCAGCTTATGAAACGGCGTCGTTAGGTCGCAGGGAAGAGCGTTCCGTGCACGCGTACTCTGCGGACTGCGCGCCAGCCGGCTATCACGACGCCTTCGATTACGAAGGAAGTAGCAAACCAAACAATCAATGACAGTATGGCAAAGGGTGCGACCGTGCCATCCTCTGCTGTCACGTCGGGACCTGTATCACTATGCATGCCGTAATTGACGTCATCAGTACGCCATGGAATTTTTAATAAATGCCAGTCGGAGTCAATGG
>JBKKBW010000487.1:0-3048 GCA_046713635.1 Dehalococcoidia bacterium | reverse complement strand
CCGTTACATCATGGAGGCTATCGACGCGAGCCTGCGCCGCCTGAACACGGATTACATCGATCTGTACCAGATGCATTTTCCCGATCCCAGAACGCCTATCCAGGAAACTCTACGTGCCCTCGATGATGTCGTGCGCTCTGGCAAGGCCCGCTACGTAGGCTGCTCCAACTACGATGCCTGGCAGGTCGTGGAGATGCATTGGGTCGCAAAGACAGACCATCTTTCTCCGTTCATCTCGGCACAAAATCAGTACAACCTGCTCGATCGGCGGATCGAGCGAGAACTGGTACCGGCTTGTCAACGTTATGGCCTCGGTATCCTGCCGTACTTCCCACTGGCGAACGGCTTCCTGAGCGGCAAGTACAAGCATGGCGAAGCGCCGCCAGACGGCACGCGATTGTCTGCGCGTGGTATGGGTGAGCGCGTTCTCACGGACGAGAATTTCCAAAAGCTCGGTCGCCTAGCAGAATTCGCAGAGGCGCGCGGGCATACCGTTCTCGATCTGGCCATCGGTTGGCTGGCGAGCCAGCCCCACGTTGGCAGCGTGATTGCCGGCGCTACAAAGATTGAGCAGCTAGAGCAGAACGCCAAGGCCGCAGAGTGGAAGCTCTCTGCTGACGAAACCGCCGAAGTCGATCGCATAACGAAGCGCTGACCGCGTTCGATGGCGACAGCACTCGTCATCGTAGTCATCCGGCTTCTCGTACCTCTCGCGATCCTTCGCTGGCCATTCTGGGGCGCCGTAGCTTCGATCGCCGCCGATGCGCTCGACATTGTCATCATCACGCTACTCCAGCGCCACGCAGGCTTCCCGGATGTCTGGAGCTATCACGAGTTCGACAAGTACCTCGACACGTACTATCTGACGATCGAGGTGATCGTGGCGCAACGCTGGCCGGACCTGCCGCGCTGGATCGCCAGTTCGCTCTTCATTGATCGGCTGATCGGGGTGGTCCTGTTCGAGCTCACGGAAGTGCGCCTGTTCCTATTCCTCTTTCCTGCGCTGCTGGACTTCTTCTTCTTGTTCTATGCCGGGTGCCGCCAGTATGTGCCAGACTACGAGCTGACACCGAAGCGCCTCTTCGTCTGGCTCGGCATTTTGCTGGTTCCTAAGCTGATCCAAGAGTATGTGATCCATTATGCGCGCCTGCTCGATGATGTTGTCGCCGTCGATGTCATGCGCGATATCTGGGATGGCCTGACTGGTTGGCTGGGAGCTGTGCGCATACCTCAACGCCCGGTCTGACAAAGCCGGAGATCAAGCGTTTCCTCCGCATAGCTACTCATTTACTTCCAGGATCGCGACGGCATCTGGATAGTCGAAGCCGTCACCGAGAATGACTGGCGTTTGCGGGTTGCCAGCCGTATCAAACTCAACTTTGCGCACGGTGCCCTTTCCAGACGCCGGCCCAATGCTGCCGTCTGCTACTTCGATGCCTAGATCCGCATAATAGAGCGTGCCGCGCGAATCGACGGCGATGCCGGCCGGATTTCCGACGTCTGTCCCTTCGACGATTGTGCGAACGAACACGCCATCCGGCGTATACTCGCGAATCGTTGTAGGTACGTAGACGCTGGAGACGAACCAGTTGCCATTTGCGGCTCGTGCAATTCCCATTGGCGTTCCCATCTCCGGGTCTTCGATGAACGTCTCCCGGGTTGGCTGAATAGCACACTCGTCGCTGTGCTCCGGAAACGGTGCGGAGAACCGGAGGACTTTGCCCGGCGGCACGGACTCCGTGACGAGGATGCTTCCGTCATCATCTAGCGCGAGCTGTCCTGCGACCCTGATATCGGATGCCAGCGTGCAAGACGTCTCGTAGTCCGGCGGGAAGAACAGGATTAGCTTGCCGTTTTTGGAGTCGAAGTTGGTGTCGCCGATGTCGCTCGTGAACAAGCGGCCCTCGCTGTCGAACACGCAACCGTACGGTTCGATCTGTTCTGGTTCATTTGCCGAGATCGGCTCAAGGTATTTCGCCACGAGTTTGCCATCCGCATCGAACTCACCCCAACCCTGGCGCGCGCCATCCTCTTGCCCCGTATCTTCGCCCATGAGGAAGTGCCCATCGGTGTCCGGCACGGCGCAGATCTGGCCGTTGACGGTGTTCTGGGTGGCAGGGATGAGCACCGTATGCTCGCCCGTGGCCAGGTCATAGACCTTGAGCTCGTTCGCTTGCGCGCCGAACAGCTTCTCGGTGGTTGCGGATTCATCGCCGTTGCCGTCGCCGCAGGCCAGCGCCAGGGCGATGAGTCCAACGGCAATCGTGCTAAGGAGTAGCGGCCGGAGTCGCATCTTCGCATCCTTCCTCACCCGCGATGCAGAGCGCCCAGACGGCGGCCGGTTCGTTGGCGATTCCTCCGGCCGCGCCGCCCTGCGTCCCGAAGCCTGAACCGATGTAGATTGTTCCAGCAGCCACCGCCGGCGCGGAAAACACAATGTGACCGAGCGGAACCGCGACGAGAATCTCGCCTGTCGCCGCATCGAGCGCGTGAAGCTTGGCATCGATGCCACCAGTGAAGAACAGGCCCGGAATCGCCGTCGATGCGCCATAGTAGGGAGGCGCGTCTTCGTTCGACCACAGCACTTCTCCGTCGGTGATCCGCAGCGCCCACGCGCGCGCGCCCGGGTTGATCGCCGTCGTGAGGAAGATTCGGTCGGCGACGACGGCGGCCGTGCCCGTCGTGCCGCCAATGTCGCTCCCATCGACCACCTTGCGTGTCCAGTAGGGCTCGATCTCTCCGGTAATGGCGTTCGTTCCATCACGGTCCAGCAGGTAGTAGGTGCCATCTTTCCCGCCGATACCGACTACCTCGCGTTCCTCGCCTTCGATCTCGCTGACGAACAGGTTTGGGGCTGCCCCGAAGGCGAGGTCTTCGTTGTCAACGTCGCGGGGCCGCCAGGTCCAGGCAGGTGTTCCATCGAAGCGCAGCGCGACGATCGCCTCGTCGTAGAGGGGCATCGGTGGAGCAGGCTCAACTGTGTCCGGATCGTCGTCCGTGTCGCAGTTGCTGGACGAGAAATAGAGTAGCTCGCGCTCTGTGTCGGCG
>JBKKBW010000486.1:0-3165 GCA_046713635.1 Dehalococcoidia bacterium | reverse complement strand
GTGCAGGCCCATCAAATCTAGGTTTGCTGCCTGCAGCGCCCGCACGACGGCCTCCTCAGCGTGTCTGCCATCGATCGCGAAGCCGAACTTGTTGTCGATCGTACCCGTCGTGGTCTTCGCGTGTGTGTGCGGATCGACGTTCGGCGAGACGCGCACGAGGACCTGTGGCTTTCGCCCTAGTTCTCCCGCGATCGCATCGAGCATAGTCAGCTCGCGGAAGTTGTCTATCACGATGCGCCCGACGCCCGCTTCGACGGCCTCGCGCAGCTCCAGGGCCGACTTGTTGTTGCCGTGAAAGACGACGCGCTCCATCGGGAAGCCAGCCGCCAGCGCGATCGCCAGCTCACCGCCGGAGACAACGTCCATGCTGAGCCCTTCGTCGACGACGATCGTTGCCAGCCAGCGACCCAGGTACGCCTTCGAAGCGTAGGCGACGGTCGTCTGCGGGTAGCGCGCGGCGAACGCATCCCGGTACTCGCGCATCGACTCGCGCAACTCCGCCTCATCGAAGACGTAGAGCGGCGTCCCAAACTGCGCCGCCAGCTCGACGGCGTCACACCCGCCGATCGACAGATGCCCGTCGGAGGTGACGGCCGCCGTGCGCGGAAACACGCGGATCAGCGCAGGATCAGGAGAGGGCATGGCCGGTGTAGTATAGCGAGCTTGGTGCTCACCCTGACTGCCGGTTCCCGGGCCCAGCTGGCCGCTTGTTCCCGGCTACGAGGCTTGGCTGCTACTGCATCGGCTCCATGCCGTCCATCGCACCTGGCATGTCCATGTCGTGCATTCCGGCACTTGAGCCGTCCATGTCCATAAACGTCGGCAGGAGCTCCGGTATGAACACGACCAACGCCCCAAATACGACGAGCGCCACGGACGCGAACGAAGCGAACTGCCGCCCGATCGGCGTCGACTTCTCGGCAAAGATGAGCAGCGTGATCAACGCCATCGCGCCGACGTTCATCATGCCCAACGGGAACAAGATCACGAAGAGCATCCAGCAGCAGCCCAGGCAGTACAGCCCGTGCTCCAGGCCCATGCGAAACGCGCCAACATGCCCGTCGCGCCAGGCCGTCATGATGAAAGCCATCGGTGTGCGGCACTTTGTCAGGCAAGCGCGCTTTAGCGGCGATAGCTGGTACAGCCCCGCGCCGATCAACAAACCGCCTCCGATTCGGGCTGCGTTGTCGCTCAGCCAGGCTGAACGGCCGGCCAGCTCCTCCGCCCCCACCGCGAAGCCGTATGCGACGATGCCGAAGACCGTCCACACGAGTAAGTACGAGCTAACGAACAGCCAGACGGGCACGAATGGCCGGTCCTGCTGCTTTCGATTCTCTTGCACCCGCGCGAACATCAGGATCATCGGTGCGGCCGTCGGGAACATCATGGCCACCATCATTGCGACCCAGATCGCGATGAAGAGCGGCGCGCCCATCCCCATCGTGAGCGACATGTCATCGTCCATGACCGCCCACTGCCAGACGAGCAGAGCCCACGCGCCAGCCGCCAAGAGCAGGAGCGTCGCGAGGATGAGATTTCGTTCCCGCAGGAGTGGATACGACGGAGCACTGGTCGTTGTCGCCAAACCTAGCTCCTAACTAGCCGAGCGTTCAACATCGCGCCGGTCATCGCGACGCAAAACGGCACGCAGTACGTCAGCGGTATCTTCCAGTACAGCACCGGCGGGAAGTCTCCTGTCGCAATAATGTTGCCTTGATTGATCGCCGTCAGTATCGTCCCCACGATCAGCGCGATAATCAGGGAGCGACGAAGCAGCGGTCGATACAGCAGCGCGCAACGCAGGCACCGCTCGTCGCCGGCCGCGCCTGTGCGCATCTGGTACGAGGTCTGGTGCAACTCGACCCGGCAGCGGGCGCATGCGACTGCATCCGTGCTAGGCGCTCCACTTCAAGGTGTGCAGCGTGCCGGAGTCGCCCTCCCAGGCCCGCAGATCTGGGTCGGACCAGTGGCTGCCTTTGCTACTTGCCAGGTCCATGCTCTCGGACTGAAAGGCACCCATTGCCGCAGCGCCGCGCACATTGGCCGTGTTTCCCGCCTGGTCCTTCAATGGCGCCAACTTCGCCTGGCCGACCTCACCCACGCTGATCGTAGGGCTGTCACCCCATCGAATGTCGACGCTCGTGAACTGGGCGGGTAGCCACTTGGCTACGACGGCGCCGAACAGTGGCTCAAGAGGGCCGCCCTTCTTGCCACTGAAGATCGCCTCTAGCTCCCGGCGCTGCTCGGCGTTGGCGGCGTCGCTAATATAGAGCCGGGCCGTGCCATTGCCTCCAAAGAAGTTTCCTGGCCATTCCGCGGCCAGCACGATCTGAGAGCCAGTCAAATTTACGCCATCGGAGTTGCCGTCCTGAACGTCAAACGCGAAGGCGCCGGAGCACCAGCCCTCGTCCGGTGCACCCTCGGGACCCAACCAACAGGGGCACAGCATCTTGCAGCTACAAAGCTCGATCGCTCGTACCGTAATCCCCCAAGCCATTGTTGTTCTCCTTTTCGCTATACGCCCGGTGCGACTAGGTCTGGTCGCCTCGCTCGTTAGTTGCCGTACTTGATCTGGGTGACAAAGCCAGCCTTGTCCGGCCAGGAGAAATCAAGCTCGCCGCCCAAACTGGCTTTGCACTCCTTGGCCGACACGACATTCGCGCCCTTGAACAGAAAGCCAGTCCCGTGCTCAACGCGGATCGATTCTTCCTCGCCGGAAACGGGATTCTTGATCGGCTCGAAGCTCATGGTTGCGGCCGAGCCCATCTTCGCACTGCTTTTGCTGCCGTCGATATTGAACTGGAACGGCACGAACTGAATGTCCACCTTAGATAGCGTGGTCACGATGATCTCGAACGGCAAGCCTCCGGCCGCGCCGCTGGCGATCTGTGTCAGCGCATCGCGCTGCTGTTCGTTCGCCTTCTCGTCGATAAACACGACTCCGTTCCCGTTGCCTAGGTGGATCGCCTGTGGCCAGCGCGCGCTGAATCCCAGACCCAAGCCGTCGATCGACACATCGCCATACCGGCCCTTGTTGATCCGCCACGCGCCCAGAGCTTCGCAGAAGCCGCGCGTAGGCGGCGCTTCGAATTCACAGGGGCAGCCGTAATCGCAACTGCAGGCCTGAAGATAATCGCCTTCGATGCTCCACTTGGTACCGTTACC
>JBKKBW010000485.1:0-2674 GCA_046713635.1 Dehalococcoidia bacterium | reverse complement strand
CCTCTGGGACTACTCTTCGGCCGCTGGCTTTTTCAGCCCCGCCAACCAGCCCGCGGACACGGCACCCTCTCCGCTTCCGGTCGGCGCCGCGACGCCCGAAGACGCCGCTGACCTCTGGTCCGCCGAGCACGCGTTCCTCGATACTCCCGAGGGCCTCTTGCTGGTCAATGGCGGCTACCAGTCGGGTTATGCACAAAGGCAGTCACTGACCTTCGATCCCGTGACCGAACTATGGCAGCGGCGCGGCTCGACAGTCGATGGCCGCTTCTACTCGACGAGCCTTACCCTTGCCGACGGCCGAGTCCTGACGATGTTCGGCACCGCCTTCGGGGCGGGTGGGCCTTCGATCGAGGTCTACGATCATGACTACGAGACGTGGACTGCACCGAAGCCTTTCCCCAGCACTTTTGACTACATGTACTACCCGTGGACGTATCTGCTACCCAACGGCGAGCTCTTCATTGCCGGCCCGCAGGCGATCACGCGGCGCTTCGACTGGACCGCGACGCCTATCGTAGACGATCCCGCGAAGACCTGGCTGAACAACGATGGGGACCGGGGCTATATGGGCGGCAGCCAGCAAGGCAGCTCTGTGCTTCTTCCCCTCCGCCCGCCGGAATATGACGCACGTGTGCTTACTGTAGGCGGAACCTTAGCGTCGAATGTTTGGTCGACTGAGTGGATCGACCTCGCCGCCGACGTGCCAGCGTGGAGCGAGTTGCCGGACCTAAACGAGGCGCGCACAGGGCTCACGACTGTGCTCCTTCCCGACGGGATGGTGGTCGCGGTCGGCGGCAACCTGGCAGGAAGCGGCGGTCCCGTTGAGACGTTCGACCCCAACAATCCCACGGCTGGCTGGGTCGCCGGTCCCGAGCTAACGAATCACAGAGGTTACCACTCGGCGGCCATCCTGCTCGCCGATGGCAGCGTCTTGGTCGGTGGCGGCGAGAGCTGGGGTGAAGCCGCGCGACCATTCGAGCGCTACTTCCCTCCCTACTTCTTCAGACCAAGGCCAACGGTCGCAGGTGCACCAGCCAGTATCAGCTACGGGTCTACATTTGAGATAGCAACGCCGAACGGGCTAGAGATCAACGAGGTCGTCCTTCTCCGGCCGGGCGCAGTTACGCACGGCTTCAACATGTCGCAGCGCTTCGTCGGGTGTTCCATTCTGAGCCAGTCGGATGTCTCCGTTGAGGTGCAGGCGCCGTCGGATGGGAACACCGCGCCGCCTGGTTACTACCTGCTCTTCATCGTGGACGGAGCTCGGGTACCCTCGACGGCTACTTGGATAAGAGTCACCACGTAGCACCACTAATCTCCCCCTAGTATCACCCGTTTCCGTGTGAGCCGGGCGAGATGTGCATACACTATTGATCCCATGAAGAGGCTGCACGCCCGGCGGCACGCGTAGCGTCCGCGGGCGTATCCTAGCGACGGCAGGCTGGACGCCTGTCGCAGAAAGGAGGCAGCCGTGGATTACTTCGGGTTGGACATCCACAAGCACTACACGGTCTACACGCACATGGATGAGGCCGGCAACGTGCTCGGCCAGGGGCGACTCGCAAACGAGCGGGCCGCTCTGGAGGACGTCTTCTCAGCGGCCGAAGGGCCGACTGCAGTCGTCATGGAGGCGACGTATCACTGGTATCACCTCTTCGATCTCATCGAGGACCTCGTCGAAGAAGTGCACCTCGCTCATCCTCTGAAGGTTCGCGCCATCGCTGAGGCTCGCATCAAGACCGACAAGATCGACGCAACGATCCTGGCTCACCTGCTGCGCACCAATCTGCTCCCCGAGGCCTACATCCCGCCGAAGCCGGTGCGAGAGCGGTGCGAGTTGCTCCGCTACCGAGCGTCCCTGGTCGGCTTACGGCAGCAGGCAAAGAACAAGGTGCACGCGATCCTCGCGAAGAATGGCCTCGCGTGTCCTGTCCAGGATCTGTTTGGGAAGAGTGGCTTCCTTTGGCTCCAAGACATCCCACTTCCCGGTGCCTACCGTCAGGCCGTCGACGGCTTCACAGCCCTCGGGAAGGTCTTGCAGGAGCAGATCGCTGCGGCGACGCTAGAGATCCGGCGTGTCGCAACGGGTGACCCACTCGCCATGCTGCTCACGACAATGCCCGGTATCGGCTACCACAATGCGTTACTGATCGTGAGCGAAGTTGGCGACATCGAACGCTTCCCCGATGCGCGCCATCTTGCTTCGTACGCCGGTTTGGTGCCATCGGTCTACGCCTCCGGTGGAAAGGTGCGCTACGGGCGCATCACAAAGGCCGGCTCGCGTTGGCTGCGCTGGGCCATGGTCCAGTCCGCCCACGTCGCAGCCCGTCAGCCTGGTGCACTCCGTGATCGTTTCGAGCAGACAGCGCGTCGAAAGGGCCGCAAAGTGGCAATCGTCGCGTTAGCACGCTTCATGCTGAAGACCGCTTATCACTTGCTGAAGGATCAGCAGCCGTACAGAGAGGACGCGGGTAGCTCCCGAAGTGACATGGTCCTGGCGAGCTGAGCTCGCACAGAGGCCCTCCTATTGATTGAGCGCCCGCGGTCGCACCGAGATACTGTGCCTTTGAGCGCGGATAGATGAATGACCGTACGTCCCCCTTCCCCTTTCCAGGAGGAAGAAATATGTGACCGATTCTTGACACAGGCAGCTTCTTCATAGATGACTTAGTGT
>JBKKBW010000484.1:0-3997 GCA_046713635.1 Dehalococcoidia bacterium | reverse complement strand
CCTCTGCCATCCGCGTCAGAGCGAGTTCGCGCATACCCGCCATCAGCCCGCGTCGCTGATACTGAGGCCGTACGGACCAATCGACACCGTGGGCCACCGTCAGTTCGCCTGCCCTTGTTTGGACGCGCCGGCCAGCAAAGAGGACGGCGCCGACGATGAGTCCATTCACTTCGGCGACAACGTTACAGGACGCCACGGCCGAGTTCGGAGAAAGCTTCCACCGTAGGTGATCGATGGGCGCCGCCGAGCATTCTAGCTTGGGCCATACGCCGAACACGGATTCCAAGTGAGCCAGTAGCTCCGGTTCGTCGCCGCGACGAAGAAGCCGTACCTGGGGCGCTTCCGCGTTCACCATGCTTCCTCGCGACGATAGACGACTTCTCCTCCGATGACAGTCAAGTCAACACACGCATCGAGGATACGCATAGGGTCCTCGAGCGACGTGATGTCCTCCGACAGCACGACGAAGTCCGCGTGGTAGCCGGGCGCGATCTTGCCGAGCGAAGACTCCTCGTTCGTCGCGTGCGCGCAGCCACTCGTATAAGCGGCCAGTGCTGTCTCAACTGTGACGCGCTCGGCGGGGTACCAGCCCTCTGAGGGTTCGCCGTCGGCGTTTCGACGCGTCACGGCCGCGTGGAGCCCTGCAAGTGGATCGATCGTCTCCACCGGTGAGTCAGAGCCAAACGCCAGGTTCGCATTGCTCGCCAGCAGCGACGCGAACGCGTACGCCCAGCGCCCGCGCTCGCCCCAGCACGTATCGACCTTCCGCATGTCTTGCGTCGCGTGTATGGGCTGGACAGAAGCAGTGACACCAAGGCGGCCGAAGCGGGGAATGTCATCCTCGGTCAGGACCTGTGCGTGCTCGATGCGGCGCGGCAATTCTGGCGCCAGGTCACGCGCGCGTTCAAAGAGATCGAGCACCACTCGATTGGCGCGGTCGCCGATCGCATGAACGGCCGGGGCAAGGCCGGCTTCGAGACAAGCGCGCACTTGTCGCTCGAGATCTTCGGGCGGCATGAGCGCGAAACCTACGTCGTCAGAGCCTTCGTACGGTTCAAACATCCAGGCCGTAATCGAGCCAAGCGCGCCGTCTGCGAAGAACTTGACACCGCCGATGCTGAGCATGGCATCGCCGTCGCGAGTTCGCACTGCGCCTACCCATTCGTCCAAGCGAGCGGCCGAGAGGAACGCGCGCGTGCGAAAAAGCAAGCCCCCTCGTTCCTGGAGTGCTCGCAGGGCCGCAAGCTCGCCGCGACCGACATCCATCGCATGGGCGCCCGTGACCCCAAGGGATTGTGCGTTCAATACAGCCTGGCGAATCGCAGTCACGCGATCGTCCTGGGTAGTCGCCGGCATGGCGGAATAAATCAACTGCATGGCGTTGTCGAGCAAGATACCGGTGGGTTCCCCGTGCTGGTCGCGTTCGATTTCGCCCCCCGCCGGCGATGTGGTGTCGCGGGTTACACTCGCGATGCTCAGCGCTGTGCTATTCACCCAGACGCAGTGGCCGGACGTATGAATGAGAACGGCTGGATTATCGCGCACGACAGCGTCTAACTGCTGACGATTGGGGAAGCGCGTGTCCGGCCACTTGTGCTGGTCCCAACCCGCCCCACGCACCCACGCGCCCTTTGGCGTTTGAGCGACGTACGTGGCCACCCGCGCGGCGGCGGCTTCCACACTCCTAATGCCTTTGAGATCGACAGAGCGCATCGCCATCCCAGTATTGAGCAGATGCGCGTGACCGTCGATGAAGCCGGGCACGACCAGCCGCCCGCCGCAATCGAGTGACTGGACACCATTCGGAACCGTCGCGTCGTGCTGCCGGCCGACAAACGTGAACCTGCCACCTTGAACAAGCACCGCGTCCGCCCACGGGCCTGCGACATCGCCGGTCCAGCAGCGAGCGTTGCGGAGGAGCAAGGCGTTATTCGACATGACTCCTTTACCTTAAGCGCAATGCTTCTTAACCAATCGTAAACACCTCTAGCCTATGCTACTGAGGAAGGGCAGCGTGAGTAAGGTGCTCCCCCCTCACGCCGTCCCTTTCCTCTCCGCTACGGGTCCTGCCAGGCGCCTCTTGCCACCACCATCCGCCTCGCAGGACCCGCTCTTTGTTATCATTGACCACTGGCTCAACTCACCAAGCAACTCGGAGGCCCATATGCCCGCCGCCCTAATCGACGGCAACGCCATCGCGCGAGAAGTTCGCGCCGAGTTGATACCACGCATCCAGGCCCTGCGGCAACGCGGCGTCGAACCTGGCCTAGCAGTTGTGCTCGTTGGCGAACACCCTGCTTCCGTAACGTATGTTCGCGGCAAGATGAAAGACTCGCAGGAGCTCGGCATCAATTGCCAGACATTCCGGCTGCCAGAATCAGCCTCGCAGCAAGAAATTATTGACACAGTGGAACGGATCAATGCTGACCCCGCGTGGAGCGGTTTCTTGGTACAGACACCGCTGCCAGCGCACGTCGATACCGAAGCAGTACTCGCCGCAGTCGACCCGCGGAAGGACGTCGATGGACTGCACCCGTGGAACCAAGGACGGTTGCTACGCGGGTTGCCAACCTTCCTCCCTGCTACCCCATCGGGCGTTCAGCAGCTGCTGATTCGCAGCGGGCACTCGCCGGAGGGAAAGCACGTAGTCATCTGTGGCCGGTCAGGGCTTGTCGGCAAGCCGCTGGCCGCGCTCTTAGTGCAGAAGGCGCCAGGCGCGAATGCGACGGTGACCATCTGCCACACCGGAACGCCCGACCTCGCGGTGATGACACGGCAGGCCGACATCCTGGTGGCGGCGATGGGCAGCGTCCGCTCCATTACGGCGGACATGGTCCGCGCGGGCGTAGTCGTGATCGATGTCGGGACGAATCCCGTGCCAGACACGACGAAGAAGAGCGGCCAGCGGCTCGCCGGCGACGTGGACTTCGACGCCGTGAGCCAAAAGGCGGCGGCGATCACGCCGGTACCGGGCGGCGTCGGCCCGATGACGCGCGCAATGTTACTCGTAAACACTGTGCTCGCCGCGGAGGGCGGTCCGGAGTAGCCCGGGTTCAAACAATCGCGCTTCCCGCGCCTGCTCCGAATGACAATCGGCATTGACGCTTTAGTGTTTGGCTGGTACCATCGACGCCAAAGCACGGTCGGAGTAGGAGGATCGTTGTTATGTCGATCCAGATGGGCTTCCAGTCAAACGACTTCGGTCTAGCCACGTGGCGGGCAGTGTTCGCAGAGTTTATTGCTACGGCGCTCTTCGTGCTTGTCGGCACGGGCGCCGTAATCTCTGCCAGCAATGCGCTCGATGGCGGAGGAGGCGCGAGCTTTATCGTTGCAGTTGCGCTCGCGCACGGCCTTGCGATCGCGCTCCTCGTTGCCGCGACTGCTAAGATCTCCGGCGGGCACATCAACCCGGCAGTGACGTTCGCGGCGGCGATGACCGGCAAGATCAAGGTATCGACGGGAGCGCTATACGTCGCCGCGCAACTCGCCGGAGCAATCGTCGGCTCCCTGATACTCAAAACGATCATAGCCGGCCCGATGGAGGGCAACCTGGGTGCCCACGCACTGAACGTTTACAACGGATCGGGTGGCCTGCTATCGAACGAAGTGGGAGACGGGACGGGTGCAGCTCTCCTTGTCGAGGCGGTGCTGACGTTTGTGCTGGTGTTCGTCGTCTTCGCGACAGCGATGGACCCGAAGGGGCTGGCCCACCTGGCGCCTTTCGCGATCGGTATGGCGGTGCTGGTCGATCATCTTGTCGGCATCCCGCTGACAGGCGCTTCGATGAACCCGGCGCGCTCGTTTGGCCCTGCAGTGGCGGCGAACTTCTGGACCGATCACTGGGTGTACTGGCTTGGGCCGCTGATTGGCGCAGGCATTGCGGCGCTCGTCTACGAGTTCGCCTTCTTGGTGCGAGACGACCAGGAAGCGCTCACTGCGCCATCGCCCCCACACACTGACTTAGGCTAAGCAGGCGCTCGCGCACAAAGCTTGAGGG
>JBKKBW010000483.1:0-1429 GCA_046713635.1 Dehalococcoidia bacterium | reverse complement strand
GGCGCATGAGTTCAGCATTGTCAACAAGGGCGCGAGCCCTCCGAAGCTCGCCCCATAGCCTACGGATGTTGGTACAGCGATGACCGGCACCGCGACAAGCCCCGCAACGACGCTCGGTAGCGCTCCCTCCATGCCCGCGACCGCCACAATGGCGCGCGCGTCCCGGATGGCAGGTAGATGATCGAGCAGCCGGTGCAGCCCGGCGACGCCGACATCGAAGACACGCTGAACCTCGCTGCCCATCAGCTCCGCAGTAATGGCCGACTCTTCCGCCACCGGCAGGTCTGCCGTACCACCGCATAGCACCGAGACGCCCGGCTGCTTCGGCTCGTTCCGCCGGTCGACGGTAATGCAGCGCGCTGTCTCGTGGTATGCAGCGTCCGCAATCGCGCCTTGCACGGCATCGAAGGTCGGCCGGTCGGCGCGGGTGATAAGCACACGGTCCGCGCGCTCGACAAGCCGTCGCGCGATCTCAGCGGTCTGCCCGGGCAGCTTTCCTTGGGCAAGGACGACCTCCGGAAGCGCGTCGCGAAGCGCCCGGTGGTGGTCGATTTTGGCGAAACCAACGTCTTCGTAGGGAAGCAGGCGCAGCTCATCGACGGCCGACTCGATACTCGTCGTGCCGGCCGCAACGCCCTCAAGTAGTTCGTGTAGCTTCTGCAGGTCGATAACTAAGCCTCCGAGGCGATCTCAGAGGCAGTATAACAGCGGTCGAAGGGGGCTAGAGACCTTTGAACACGCCGACGATCACGATCGCTATGCCGACGCCTGTGAGAATGCCCCCGATTGCCTGGAAAAAGAATCCCGGCGGTCGCTCCGCAAAAGAGTCGCGGGAGCCGCCCAGCCAGAGCAGGGTGTCGCCTGCCGCGATGCCGGCTGAGCCGCCAACGAGCAGCCAAGCGGCGAACGCTTCGATCCCATTGGACAGTGACGACAGGGCGAGCGCGATTACGAGAGCGAGCAGCATCGGGCCCTGCATGAGCGGCCCAATGTGGGCCAGCGTCAGGTGCCGGGGCACCTCAGGGCCGCTGCTTCGCAGTCTCGAGATAATCAGGCCGGTGATTGCGCCGTAGCCCAGGTTGAGCACGCCGCCTACGATAAGGATCTTCTCCGCATACTCCATGGTGCGGAGAGTATACGAGAGTGAGCTAGTGAGAGACAGACAACGACTTAGACTACGCCGTCCCGGCGTGGACCGCGGGCTGCCTGACCTCGCCGCGGTCAACCTGAACGTTCGCCGGCGCCTCGATCCCGAGCTTCACCCGTCCGCGATCGATGCGCAAGACTGTGACGTAAATGTCGTTGCCGATACAGATCGTCTGCTGCGGCTTTCGACTCAGAACTAACATCCTTGCTTCCTCATTCCCCCTTGGGGATGGCTGGGCGCTCCCATTACCCGCCAAGCCAGGGCTTGTGCCGTATATAGTAT
>JBKKBW010000482.1:0-5362 GCA_046713635.1 Dehalococcoidia bacterium | reverse complement strand
AATATCAGGGGTACGCCGTCGATCAGACCCGCTCGAAGGACATCTTCCGCGAGTCAATTGATGTCATCCAGAAATCGTGGACCGAAGAATCGTTCAGCTACGACGGCGAGTTCTATCAGTTCAATGACCTGAGCGTGTACCCACGGCCGCTCCAGCAGCCGCACCCACCGGTCTGGATGGCATCGGTTTCAGAAGAGAGCTTTGAGATCTGCGGCAAGCACGGCTTCAATTTGCTCTGCTCGCCTATTTTCGGGTTCAACGTGGAGACTGGCGCCAACCAGATCGAGCAGTACCGCGAGGCACTCCGCGCGCACGGGCGCGACCCGAAGGACTTCGGCATCGGCGCGGTGAGCCTGACCTACGTTGCCGACACGACAGAGCAAGCGATGCGGAGTTCGAGGACGCCGTCATGTGGTACATGAAGACGTTCCAGAAGTACGTCTCCACACCGAAGGGGCAGCCCGCCGTCCCGGGGTACGAGAAGTACGCACAGATCCGCGATCTGCTCGACCTGGCGCAGTGGGAGCTGCTGCTGAAGGCTGGCGCGGTCGTCTGCGGAAGCCCTGACCAGGTGGTCGAACAGATTGGCAGCATGATCGATGCGTGCGGCTTCACCGAGTACCTCGCGTGGACGCGCGTCGGCGGGCTGGACGCGAACAAGGTGAACCACTCGATGGAGCTAATGGCGTCGAAGGTGATGCCGCAGCTACGCGGCTCGGGAGCCACGCCCAAGTAGTCGATATGGACTTCGCCTTCACCCCTGAAGAAGAAGCGTTCCGCGCAGAAGTACGCTCGTTCTTGAAGGCCGAGCTGAAGGAGCGCCCATCAGGCGATCCACGGCAGAATTGGGACTTCTATACAACGTTCCTCAAAAAGCTCGCTACCAAGGGATGGCTGACGATGGCGTGGCCCAAGGAGTGGGGCGGCATGGGCGCGAGCCACATGATGCAGCTCGTGTTTAACGAAGAGGTCGCCCGCCAGGACGCGCCTGCGACGTATTTGGGCGCCGATCGCGTCGGTCCGACGATCATGCTCTACGGCACGGACGAGCAGAAGCAGCGGTTCCTGCCGCCGATCGTGCGCGCCGAAGCGATCTGGTGTCAGGGATTCAGCGAACCGGGCGCAGGCTCCGACCTGGCGTCGCTGCAGACCCGCGCTGTGCAGGACGGGGACGACTTCGTGATCAACGGTAGCAAGGTCTGGACGAGCTTCGCGCACGCGGCTGACTGGATCATCCTACTAGCGCGCACGGACCCCGACGCCCCGAAGCACAAAGGCATCTCGTTCTTCCTAGTCGACATGAAGACGCCCGGCATCACGGTGCGGCCGCTTGTCGACATGCTCAACCGTCACCAATTCAACGAAGTGTTCTTCGACAACGTCCGCGTGCCGCGCGACTGCCTGATCGGTGAGGAGAACCGCGGATGGTACGTGTCCACAGCGACGCTCGATTTCGAACGTTCCGGCATCCAGCGCGTGATCGGCAGCTACCGCACGTACGAGCAGCTCGTCGAGTACGCGAAGACAGCGCAGCTCGGCGGCAAGCCCGTGCTTGCGCACGCACCGCTCCGCCACGCGCTTGCCGAGCTGAAGATCGAGTTCGAGGCGGGCAAGCTACTCTCGTATCGAGTCACCCACATGCAGGCAAAACAACTGGTACCCAACTACGAAGCGTCCGTTGCTAAGATGTATGGCTCGGAGCTAGCGCAGCGCCTGGCTCACACGGGCTTGCGTGTTCTCGGCATGGGTGGACAGCTCGAGCCGGGCTCGCCGTACGCCGCGTTGCGCGGGACAATCGAAACACTGTATTTGAACGCTGCGGGGCTGACCGTTGCCGCGGGCACGAGTGAAATTCAACGGAACATCATCGCGGGGCGCGGCCTCGGCCTGCCACGGGGATAGAGGAGGGACAGACCAATGGGCACACACGTCGCAAGCAAGGAGTCGATCAACGGCACAAGCGCCTCGAGCCTCGAAGGGCCACCGGTACACGGGCCGTTCGTCAAAGCGCTCGACGAGATGATCGCAGTCGCAAAGCAGGGTCATCGGACTGACAGCGAGTATTTCAACCCGAGCGAAGAGTGGCTGCTTGAGCGCATGCCAATCTTCTCCAAGCAGCCGGATGACGAGCGCAAGCGAATGCTAGGTGAGTTCGACGGCGTCCACAAGGAAGGCGAGGCGGCGAACGCTGAACGAAAAGCCGCGCGTCGAGCGGGGCCGGAGACAGTCGTCCAGACCGACGCAGGTGGCCTCGCATTCTACAGCCAGCTCGGCGTCGCGCGGCGGCCCGATCTCACGCAGTACCTAATCGATGGCTTCCCGAAGAACCGCGACGCGCTCGCATTCAGCGAGGCGAGCCAGAAGCTCTTCGCGGATATCATTCCGCACATCATCGCACGCCTGAAGGAGTGCTTCGCGCGCGGCGACACCGTCGTCCAGAGCGACCGTCAGATCTGCGACGCGCCCGGGCGCTCTTATCACGCACGCCAGGTCGTCCTCGGCGATCGCTACCTGCAGCTCCCATACTTGTGGCGCCAGCTCACGTTTGACCTCCCGCAAGCGGAATGGCAAGGCGAGCCCGACATCGTCGAGCTGTCACTGCCGCGCTGGCTGGACGACGTTCCCCTGCCCGACGACCTGAGGGCGCGCGTGAAGGAAGCCGGGCTGGAGCAGCTCGTTTTCAAAGCGCCGACGAAGGGTCTTTCCTTCCACCTTGGATTCGACTATGTCGGCGAGCACAAGATGGGCCCGCTCACGATCGCGATGTTCAAGACGAAAGAGAAAAACGGAGTAGCGATCCAGGCCGCGCTCAGTCTCTCGCGGATGGCGAACCTGCCGGGCAGCGTGCTCCACACCGCCATGGTGACGCTGGGCCCGTCGCTGCACGGAAAGAGCACGCTCACCATCATGATCGACCCCACCAATAGCGACCTGGCCGACAAGCTTGGCGTCAAACGCGATGCGAACGAGGGCGTCTACCCCATGAACGACGACATCGTCCTTCTTCAGCCGCTGCCCGAGACGATCGAGGTTGAGCGAGCAGGCCGGGCCAAGCGAGTCAGCTACGCGATCGATGGGACGGAGAACAACATGTATGCCGTGCCGTTCGGCGTGACGCTTGCCGACGACCCGATTACGTACGAGGTGCTTCGCGGGACGCCGGATGAACCGAACACGCGCGAAACGCTCGAAAACGTCGTCGTCGATCCGCAGACGGGAACGCCGGACTACCTGGTCAACCCGACGCGCAACATGCGCGCCATCTTCTCGCGCCAGCGGCTGCTCAAGTACAAGAAGGTCGACGGGCTGCTCAGCGCGATCACGGACGGCGACCTACGAGAGAGCGTACACGTCCCATTGGAACACACAGACCGCATCTTCTGGCAATGCGTCATGCGCCAGAACACGGTCATTCCGCCACTCCGCCGGCTCAACCTGGAGCAGTACGTCCGCTCGCTGATGTATGGCGAGGCGGTCAACATGGGCGCGGCCGCCGGCGGTACCATCGGCACGCCCTACGTCGAGTACTTCTCCGACCCGTTCATCATCGGCCTCGAGGACGAAAATGCGAACCTGATGTACCACATCCTGCGCGAAATGGAGCGCGGTGGCCAGGAGCACCATTACTATGCGTTCAACACAGGCGGCGTGGGGGCGGAAACCAACGACGAAGCGAGCGGCCCGCTCTACAAGAAGATCCCGCGCGACCTGACGCTGATGCTGCAAGAGGCGCTCTTACGCGACGCCGTCATCTTCGAGTACGACAGCATTCTCGGCTCGGAGTTCGCCGTCGCCATCGTCGACAGATACGGCAAGGAGATCGTCAGTCTGCGCGACGAGTGGCTGCCGCGCGCGATCTACGGCGACGCCGAGTACCGCAAGCGCATTCTCCAGTTGCGGCAGCGGCGCTTCTACGGCAAGGACGAGACCGACAAGGCGGGGATCTTGCGCTACACGAAGGTCTCCGACGCGGTGTTGGACATCACAGACATTCCGGAGCCATCGAACGAACGTGAGCTCGCCTGGCTACTGTCGTTCTACTGGCACCTCGACCGCGCCTACAGCACGCTCGCTGAAGTCGCGGAGCACAAGCAAGAGGGCATGCGCCCAGCGCCGCACTACCTCCGCGTATTACAGCGCATCCACGACGCCGCAGTTCGCGACGGAGTCTCCCTACCGGGAACGAGCGCGAACGCGCTGGCGACGCTGGGCATACGGGCGTAGCGTCGCTGCGTCACTGCCGACCGCCCTCACCCTTCCCCTCTCCCGCATGCGGGAGAGGGGTGATCAGTCTCTCGATCAGGCGACCATGAAGGACGTGCGGTGAGGGTAGAACGCGGACACCAGGTATGAGTACCTTGCCTACACACAGTAAGGCCGTAGTCCAGACCGGCGCTCGCGCGCTGGAATTGCGCGAGCTGCCATTTCCGGAGCGCATCGGACCGGACGAAGGACTGCTGCGCGTTGACGCCTGCGGCATCTGCGGCTCCCACTACGAGCAGTACGCGGGCACAATGCCGTACCTTCCCTTCCCGCTCATCCCAGGCCATGAGCCAGTCGGAACGATCGTCGAAGTCGGGGAGATCGCGGCGAAGCGTTGGAGCGTGGCTGCAGGCGACCGCGTCTGTATCGAGGCGCTGCTGCCGTGCGGCTACTGCCGCTAATGCCGTGACGGAGCGTATCGATTATGCAGCGGCCGGCGCGGACTGTCCGGTTACGGCTACCTCGGCCTCGACAGGCCACCGGGTCTCTGGGGCGCGTACGGGGAATACCTCTATCTCGACCCTCACACCGTGCTGCACAAGATCTCCACGGACGTTCCGCCGGAGATCGCCACATTCTTCAACCCGATCGGCGCGGGCATCCGCTGGGCGGTGCAAGTGCCTGGCACCACCATCGGCGACACAATCGTCATCCTGGGGCCGGGTCAGCGCGGGCTAGGCAGCGTGATCGCCGCGCGTGAGGCGGGCGCGGGGATGATCATCGTCACCGGCTTGAGCGCGGACGAGCGCAAGCTCGCACTCGCGCGTGAGTTCGGCGCGCACGAAACGATCGATGTCGAGCGCGAAGACGTCGTTCGTCGCGTTCGTGAGATCACGGACGGCGCGATGGCGGACATTGTTATCGATGTCACGGCCTACAGCAACGAATCCGTCACGCAGGCAATCGACCTAGCGAAGCGCGGCGGCTTCGTCGTGCTGGCGGGCATGAAGGGCCAGCGGCCGGTCGAAAACTTCTACAACGACCGCGTGATGGCCAAGGAACTCACGATCCGCGGCGTCCTTGGCGTCGACTCGGCGGCGTATGCGCCGGCCGTGCGACTCATCGAGTCCGGCAAGTACCCGCTCGAGAAGATGCACAC
>JBKKBW010000481.1:0-8450 GCA_046713635.1 Dehalococcoidia bacterium | reverse complement strand
AGCTTGTGTCATGCAGTTCTTGCTTATAGTTCCGCATCGCCGACATCGCGTAGTTGTTCCGATACCGCGGGCGCACTGCCCTATCGATCGACAGCCGGACGTCATACTCCTGCTCGCCAACCATCGTCCTCAGCCCCCAGTCCAGCCGCGCGCCCACGATGCCGTCCGGCGATTCAACGACGACGTGGAACTTCTCCGCAACGGGGTGGCTCGCCAGCTTCCACCGAAGATGCTCCAGCGCGCTGACGGAGCAATCCAGTTTCGGCCAGCGCGGGAACGCCTCGGTCATGACACGAAGAATGCCTTCCTCATCGCCAGGACGGATGAACGTGATCGTAGACCACGGGCGGACGCGCTATCCGTCGAAGCGCGGGAGGACCTTCGTCTTGAACAGGTCCAGCGAGCGGAGGATCTTGTCGTGCGGGATCAGCCCGTTGTACGTCCAGGCGAAGAGCCACTTCATCGGCGTGTCCTTGAGGATCGTCTCAACTTGCCGTGACACAGTCTCCGGCGAACCGACCAGCACGAGGCCGCGCGCCAGCTGTTCCTCGACGCTGAGCATCTCGTGTCCTCCCGGCTCGGTAAACCCGCGCCAGAAGCCGAACGGCGCGAACCAGGCAGCTCCGCAAAATGCGCCGCCCTGCTGCCAGAGCTGGAGCGCCTCCTCGTCCGTATCTGCGACGAGAACATCGCGCAGCAGGCCGAGGCCCTCGCCTGGCTGAAGTGTGCGCCCGACACTATCAGCTTCCTCCTGATAGACCTCGTACAGCCTGTTCGCCATGCTGAAGTGCATCGGTGGAAGGATCGCAGTGACGTGCTCGCGGGCGCACCAGCGGATCGTGCTCTCGCTGGAGGCGAACGGCTGGAAGAGCGGCGGGTGCGGCTTCTGCAGCGGTTTCGGCGCAACGCCGATCTGGCGCACGGTACCTTCGCTGTCCACGCCAGCGCCCCACTGCCTCGTCGCATCGATCTCCCACGGCGTGCCGGCGGGCGGTATTTGCCAGAACTTACCGCTAAATTCCAGCATATCTTCTGTCCAGGCCTTCTTCACGATCTGGAAGTGCTCTTCAAAAGCGTCACGGTTGGTCTGGTCCATCTCGTCGTGCATGCCGGGCGTCACGCCATGGATACCGTGCAACTGCTGCCCCATAACGTCGACCCAGCGGCGCTGATAGCCGCGCGCGAAGCCGGCGTTCGCCCGGCCGCCCGTCATGTGGTCGAGCATTGCGATGTCTTCGGCGACGCGCAGCGGGTTCTGCGCAGGCAAGACAATGCCCAGCTGGCCGACGCGGATGCGTTTCGTGTTCATTGCGATGAACAGGTCGAGCAGGACGGGGTTGTTCGAAATCTCGAAGCCTTCGACGTGGAAGTGATGCTCGGTGAACGAGATCGAGTCGTAGCCCAGCTCGTCGGCGAGCTGGGCCTGCTCCTTCAGCTCGGTGAGCATGCGCTGATAGAGGTCCGTGCGCAGACCGGCCATGCCCTGCTCGATCTCGGCGCGCGAGCCGATCGACGGCAGATAGAAAACGCTGACCTGCATGGATACCTCCCCGCGCACGAGTCGCTTCCCAGCGACACCCTTACTCGGTCACCACAGATTACGTAGACTGGGGCAGGCCGTCAACGGCCATTCGTGTGGAAAGGCGGGACAGGATGAGACTAGAAGGCAAGGTAGCGCTCGTCACGGGAGCGGGCTCGGGCATCGGCCGCGCGGTCGCGTTCGAGTTCGCGCGCGAAGGCGCCAAGCTGCTGCTCGCGGAACTCAACGAAGACAGCGGCCAGGCCGTCACGGCGGAGGTGATCGCGGCCGACGGCAAGGCGCGCTTCCAGCGCTGCGACACCAGCAAAGAGGACGACGTGAAGTCAGCGGTGCAATCCGCGGTCGAGGCGTTTGGGCGGCTGGACATCATGGTGAACAACGCCGGCGTATCGCAGAAGGACTGGGATACCACCATCGCGATCAACCTATCCGGCGTGTATTACGGTTCGGTGCAAGCCGCCGAGTACATGGCCGCGCATAACGGCGGTTCAATTGTCAACATGTCATCGATGCTGGGGCTGGTGGGCGTCGGAGCGGAGGACGCCTACGTTGCTGCCAAGCATGGCGTTGTCGGCCTGACGAAGAACTTCGCGATCCGCTACGGCCCACGCAACGTCCGCGTCAACTGCATCAACCCCGGCTGGATCGCGACGCCGATGACAGCGATGCTGCGCACCAACGAGAGCATCCAGAAGCAGGTTGAGACGCAGGTGCCGATGGGGCGCTTCGGGACGCCGGAGGAGATCGCGAAGCTGGCGCTCTTCCTCGCCTCAGACGACTCCAGCTACGTTACGGGCGCCAGACACGTCATCGATGGGGGCTGGACAGCGCGCTAACCAGACAGACACTCGCAGACTCAGAGAGCGCCCACAATCGGGCGCTCTCTTTCCCTAGGTAGCCTCCCTACTTCGCTCCTCAGACTTGCCGCCGAGTATCTAGATGGTATGGCTTGAGGCCAGGCCGGGCTCCGCGCGCAGCGCGACCGGGCTAGAAGGAGGGCTCTGATGATACACGGAAGTTCTGGCTGGCTGAGGCCGGCCCGGCTAACGGTGCTGGCGTTTGTCGCGATCATGACCGCGCTCGCAATCGCGTGCGGTGGCAGCGGCGACGATTCGCCCGCGAACCAAGAACTACGGATGCGGATCGACAGCGATGTCTCGACGTTCGACCCGCAACTCGCGAGCTCGGCTGCTGAGATCAGCGTTGCGAAGCAGCTCTATCGCGGGCTGTTCACGTATAACGACGAGCTCGAAGTCGTGCCGTCGATCGCTGCCGAGTTGCCGACGAAGGAGAACGGCGGCATCAGCGACGACGGTCTCACGTACACGATCAAGCTCCGCGATGATGCGACGTGGAGCGACGGAGCGTCGCTCACGGCGAATGACTTCGTCTACGCATTCCAGCGCCTATTTGACCCGGACGCAGGAGCGCAGGGCTACTACACAGCGTATTACACGGCAATCGAAGGCGCTGAGGCGGCGTCGCTCGGCGAAGGCAGCACGTCGGATATTGGAGTGAGCGCGACCGACGACGAGACGCTTGTGCTCAAGTTGGACCATGCACAGCCGACGATGGTGACGCTGCTTGCGCTCTGGCCGGCGTCTCCGCTTCGAGAGGACATCATAGAACAGAACGGCGCTTCGTGGACGGACGCAGGCACGCTGGTGAGCAACGGTCCGTTCGTCCTGAGCAACTACGAGCCAGGTATCGAGATCGGACTCGTCGCGAATCCGAACTACTGGGCAAGCGATGGGCCGGAGCTAGACGCCCTGACCTATCACGTGATCCCGGACGCCGGCGCCGCCCTTCTGGCGTACAAGAACAATGAGATCGACATGACATCGATCCCGCTGGAGTCGGCCTCAATCTACATGGACGACCCGGAGCAGGTCCTCTTTGGCCAGCTCGAAACGATGGCGCTGCAGTACAACGTGAGCGAGGCGCCATTCGATAACCCTGAGGTGCGGCAGGCATTCAGCCGCGCCATCGACCGCGACACGTATGTCGAGACGCTGCTCAGCGGTACCGGCGTTCCAGCGCTTGGCTGGCTTCCTCCGGGTACGCCCGCCGTCGTCGCGGACCTTGGCCGCGAGTACGCGTTCGACGAAAGCGCCGCAGCGAAACTCCTATCCGACGCGGGTTACCCGGACGGTGAAGACTTCCCGACAGTTACCCTTACTATTCCCGACGTCGACGCCTACCAGACAGTAGCGCTGTTCATTCAGGAACAGCTCAGGCAGAACCTCGGCGTTACGCTAGAGATCGAAGCACTCGAATCGAACGCGTACGGCGAGCGCTGGGGTGCCGGCGACTTCGAGCTGACGCTGTTCGACTTCTTCGCAGACTACAACGACCCGGAGAACTGGCTGCCACAGCAGTTCGCATCGGACGGTAGCTATAACGTGACCGGCTACACCAACTCAGAGGTTGATGAGCTACTCACCCTGGCAGCGACAGAGCTAAACGACGACGCGCGGCTCCAACTCTACGAAGACGCGCACAAGCTGATCATCGACGACCAGGCCCTGACACCGATCTACCATCCTGAGCGCAACTACCTTGTAAAGCGCCAGGTAGATGGCCTGGCCCTGACTCCGCTGGATGCAGAGCCGGGCGACTGGTTCATCGAGGAGGTACGGATTACCGGCATCGGCGACAGCGCGCCACCAGCGTCGAATCCGGACGAGTAGGACGCTCGGGTCATAGCAGAGGCGGCGCGGCCGGACGGGATGTCGGGCCGCGCTGCCGTTTCCAAGAACGACATGGCTGCATACATCGTGCGACGCATCCTCTGGACCGTGCCGGTGCTTTGTTCGGTGACGGTGATAACGTTCGCGCTAATGCACAGCATCCCTGGCGGCCCCTGGGATGGCGTGCGGCCCGTGGACGACCGCGCGAAAGAGAACCTCGACGAGTACTACGGGCTGGACAAGCCCCTTTGGCACCAGTTTGGAAGCTACGCGTACAACCTGGCGAAGGGCGACCTGGGCGTATCATTTCAGCAACGCAACCGACCGGTGCGCGACATCCTTGCGGAGAAGATACGTCCGACCGCGACGCTGGGGCTACTCGCGCTGGCCCTGAGCATGACCGCTGGCGTATCGCTTGGCGTCGTGGCGGCCCTGCGCCGGGACACGGCGGTCGACTACGCGGCTATCGCCTTCGCAACGTTGAGCGCCAGCGTCCCGAGCCTCATCCTGGGCATGCTGATGCTGACGCTGTTCAGCGGCCGCCTCCACTGGTTGCCAACCAGCGGCTGGGGCAGCGCGAAGCACATGATCATGCCGGTGCTCGCGCTCAGCGCCCTACCGGCTGCGTACATCTCGCGGGTGACGCGCGTAGCGATGCTCGATGTACTCGACGGAGACTACGTGCGTACCGCGCGCGCGAAGGGCCTTCGGACGCAGGTCATTATCGCGCGCCACATGCTGAGGAACGCGCTCATTCCCATCCTGAGCGTTGCCGGACCGCTGGCGGCAACGTTGATCACGGGCATGTTCGTGGTGGAGCACTTGTTCTCGATACCAGGCACGGGACGGGAACTGGTCTTGAGCATCAGCTCTCGCGACTACGGCATGATCATGGGGATCGGGCTCTTCTACACGTTCGTCGTCGTGACAGCAAACCTCGTTGTAGACGTGCTGTACGCGTTCGCCGACCCGCGCATCCGGTACGAAGAACATGGGTAGCTGGCAAGACGCCGCGGCTGCGCTCGCGCGTAATCGGGTCGCGCTGTCCGGGCTGATCGTACTGACAGTGCTCACCCTGGCGGCGCTCCTGGCGCCGTGGATCGACCATCACGATCCCGCTGTGCAACATCTTCGTCCGCCCCACGTGTCTGAAGGACCCAGCCTGACCTTCTGGCTTGGGACAGACCAATCCGGCCGGGATGAGTACAGCAGACTGGTGCACGGCGCGCGCATATCGCTCACCGTCGGCGTCGCCAGCCAGGTAATTGCCGTGGCGATCGGTCTGGCCGTCGGAATGGCGGCGGGTTTGGGCGGCAGGCGCGCCGATTCCCTGCTGATGCGCCTGACGGATGTCGGCTACGCGTTCCCGGACTTGCTCCTGCTCATCTTGCTCGTCAGCGTGTGGGGCCCAAGCGTCTGGATAATCACCCTGGCAATCGGTCTAGTGAGCTGGACGACGATCGCGCGCCTGGTGCGCGGACAGGTACTGTCCTTGCGCGAGGAGCCGTTCGTGACCGCTGCCCGCGCTGTCGGAGCAAGCGACCTGCGGATCGCGCGCAGCCACCTGCTCCCGAACATCGCTGGGCCTGTGATAGTGGCGGCCACGTTCGGCATACCGCAGGCGATCTTCGCGGAAGCCGCGCTCTCGTTCATCGGGCTGGGAGTGGGGGCTCCCACTCCGACGTGGGGGAATCTGGTCGTCGACTCGAAGCCTGCGCTTGAAGTAGCCCCGCATCTTGCGCTCGCATCATGCTCCACGGTTGCGCTCGCAATGATGAGCTTCATGGTCGTGGGCGACGGCCTTCGCGACGCGCTGGACCCGCGGAACCGGATGCGGAGGCGTTCCGTCCCAGATGCTGAGCCGGTAGCATTGCAGGAGCCGGCCCTGTGTCCTAGAGCAGCGTAGCCTGTCAAAAGAAGGCCCGCCGATCGGCGGGCGTCATTCGTTCAATGGAGCCAGCGAAGAGATTCGAACTCTTGACCTGTCGATTACGAATCGACTGCTCTACCACTGAGCTACGCTGGCCTGGCTCCCCAGTCTATCAAAGGAGCGGCCGAGGATGAAGCCAGTACGCGCTCCAGCGTTTTGGACGAAACGTGCTGCTATACTCCGTCCATGAACGAGGTCATCCTTGTCGCTGCGACCGAGGAGCTGCAGCCGCTGGCGCATGCCCTCGAACGCACCGGATTGACACTGGAAACCTGCTCGGCCGTCGAGACGACCGAGCGGCTCTTGCACGGTGAAGCGATTGGTGCGCTGCTGCTGAATCTACTGGACGCGCCCGACGGGTCCTCCATGCGCTCGCTCCTCGAGGCGCCAGTAGAGAAGCGCCCGCCCGTGATCGGCATCATCCGGCGCGATCGCGTCGACGAGCTCGATGTCAGTTTGCCGCTCGACGACTTCGTCACGTTCCCGGCTCTGCCTGAGGAAGTCGTTGTCCGCGTCCGGCGGGCGCTTGGTGGAAAGAGCAGCGACGAGGACCCTAACGTGCTCCACCGCGGCCATCTGACGATCGACCACACCAGTTACAAGGTGTTCGTCTCTAGCCGCCCGGTTGAGCTGACCTACAAGGAATACGAGCTCCTCCGCTTTCTCGCCCTCAACGAAGGGAAGGTCTGCACGCGCGAGATGCTGCTAAACCGCGTCTGGGGCTACGACTTCTACGGAGGCGCCCGCACGGTTGACGTCCACATCCGCCGTTTGCGCAGCAAGATCGAGGACCTCAACCACACCATAATCGAGACCGTGCGAAACGTCGGCTATCGCTTCCAGCCCAGCTAGCCTTGACCCCCGACCCCTCACGCCACCCGGAGCTTGTCGAAGGGCCCTGACCCCCGACCCTCGGCGCGTAACACGACCGTAACATGGGGGAAACACGTCGGAAACGTCGCTCCCGCAGAATGCTACTAAGTCCGGCCGAGCGCCTTGCTTCGGCACGAGGTGGAAGGGGGTAGACCATGTTCTTACAAGTGACGCCAGACGAGGCAATGGAGGCGGCATCAGGCGCCATGGCCGCAGCGAACACGGCTTGGGTGCTGTGCGCTGCAGCTCTGGTGCTCTTCATGACGCCGGGGCTGGGCTTCTTCTACGGAGGGTTCACCCGCCAGAAGAACGTCCTGGCCACGATCATGCAGAGCTTCATCGTTGTCGCGCTGGTCGGCATCCAGTGGGTGGTCATCGGCTACACGCTGGCATTCGGGACGGACCACGGCGGCATCATAGGAGGGATGGACTACTTCGGCCTGAAGGATGTCGGCGCCGATGTCCATGAGACGTATACCAGCTTCAGTGGCGTCCCCCACGAGGGGTTCATGATCTTCCAGGCGATGTTCGCCATCATCACGCCTGCCCTGATCACCGGCGCCTTTGCCGAACGCGCGAAATTCAGCACGTTCCTGGTGTTCATGCTGGCCTGGTCGCTTCTGGTGTACGACCCGGTGGCCCACTGGGTGTTCGGCACCGGCTTCCTGGGCGTGCTGGACCCGGACGGGATCAACGCGCTCGACTTCGCTGGCGGCACGGCGATTCACGTCAACGCAGGCGCTGCCGCTCTGGCAGCAGCCTTCTTCTTCGGCCGCAGGAAGGGCTACGGTTCTGAGCCGATGGAGCCGAGCAACATCACATACATCGTGCTCGGCACAGCCATCCTGTGGTTCGGCTGGTTCGGGTTCAACGCAGGCAGCGCGGGCGCCGCGAACTCACAGGCAGTGAGCGCGTTTGTCGTGACGAACACGGCAGCCGCGGCAGCAGCCTTTACCTGGATGCTGCTGAGCTGGGTGTTCTCCGGCAAGCCGAGCGTCATCGGTGCATGCGCCGGAGCGGTCGCGGGGCTCGTCGCCATCACGCCCGCCTCTGGGTTCGTACAGCCCATGGAAGCGTTGGCGATCGGCGTAGGCGCCGGTGTGTTTTGCTACGCCGCCGTCCGGCTGCGGGCGCGTACGTCGCTAGACGACTCGCTCGATGTCGTCGGCGTGCACGGTGTTGGCGGCCTCTGGGGCGGCATCGCCACAGGACTGTTCGCCACGGCGGCGGTGAGTGGTGTTCCGGCCTTCGAAGGGGTAATCGAGGGCAACGCGAGTCAAATGGGCGACCAGCTTGCCGCCATCGGTATCGTCGCCGCGTACTCGTTCATCATGACATCGGTAATCCTTAAGGTCCTCGACGTAACGCTGGGTCTGCGCGTCAGCGACGATGAGGAGGGCGCGGGGCTAGATGTCAC
>JBKKBW010000480.1:0-5536 GCA_046713635.1 Dehalococcoidia bacterium | reverse complement strand
ACCCTGGAGGAGGCCGCGCGAGCGACAGCGCTCGCGATGGAGTTCGGCTTTCTGCTCGACGACGACCGGAAACTGCTTTCGATCGGCTATCTCGTGGCCGAGGGCACGCTCGACCAGAGCTGGTACGATCTCCTTGCCTCGGAAGCGCGGCTCGCGAGCTTCATGGCAATCGCTAAAGGAGACGTTCCAGCCCGCCACTGGTTTCGTCTCGGCCGTGCCGTCACGCCGATCGCTTCCGGTGCTGCGCTGATTTCGTGGTCGGGTTCGATGTTCGAATATCTGATGCCAGCGATCGTCATGCGGGCACCGGAGAGCAGTCTCATAGAACGTACGAGCGGGCTGATCGTACGGCGCCAAATCGAGTATGGGGCTAAGCTCGGAGTGCCCTGGGGCGTTTCAGAATCCGCCTACAACGTTCGCGACCTGGAGTTTACCTACCAGTATTCAAACTTTGGCGTCCCTGGTCTCGGGCTGAAGCGTGGGCTAGGGGAGAACGTCGTCGTTGCCCCCTATGCGACCGCGCTCGCGAGCATGTTGGATCCACAGGCTGCTGCGCGCAACTTCGGCCGCCTCGCCGCTGCCGGAGCAAGAGGTCGCTATGGCTTCTACGAGGCCTTAGACTACACGCCGATCCGGGTGCCGGAAGGCAAGACCGTCGCGATCGTGCGGGCCTTTATGGCGCACCATCAGGGCATGACAATCGTGGCCATTGCCGAAGCGCTTCTCGACGGCGCGATGCGGGCGCGGTTCCACGCCGAACCCATGGTGCAGGCCACGGAGCTGTTGCTGCAGGAGCGCGCGCCGCGCGGCGTGGTGGTGACGCGCCCCTGGGTGGCGGTAGAGTCAGCCGCCAAAGTTTGGGATGTGGAACCGCCTGGGGGCCGGCGGCTCGCCACCGCTCACGGCGCGACACCCGTCTCCCAGCTGCTCTCGAACGGCCGCTATACGGTGATGCTCACGGCCGCCGGCTCGGGTTACAGCCGCTGGCGCGACCTGGCCGTGACTCGTTGGCGCGAGGACACCACCTGCGACGACTGGGGCTCCTATTTCTTTTTGCGCGACGTGGACCGCGGCAACGTATGGTCGGCTGGATTCCAGCCGAGCGGAGTCGAGCCCGACGACTACAAGGTCACTTTCACTGAGAATCGCGCCGAGTTCACCCGCCGTGACGGATCGCTGACGACCACTCTGGAGGTGCTCGTCTCGCCCGAAGACGACGCCGAGGTGCGTCGCATCTCCCTATCGAACTCTGGAACTGGCGTGCGCGAGATCGAAGTAACGTCTTATGCCGAGCTCGTGCTGGGGCCGCAGGCTGCCGACGTGGCGCATCCGGCCTTTTCCAAGCTGTTCGTCGAGACTGAGTATTTGGCCGAAGTTGGCGCCATTCTGGCGACGCGGCGACGGCGTGCGCCGACTGAGCCGGAAATCTGGGCTGGACACCTCGCTGTCGATGACGGCGGAGCCGTGAGAAAGCCGGAGGTGGAAACCGATAGGGCCCGGTTCATCAACCGCGGCGGCGGCATCCGAACGGCAATCGCAGTGATCGACGGTCGGCCGCTCTCGAACACGGTGGGTACCGTGCTTGACGCGGTCTTCGCCCTGCGCCGACGCGTGCGAATCGCACCCGGTGCGATCGTCCAAATCGCCTTTTGGACCCTGGTTGCATCCTCGCGGAAAGCGCTGCTTAACCTCATCGACAAGCATCGCGACACCACCGCCTTCGAGCGGGCGGCAACGCTCGCCTGGACCCAAACCCAGGTGCAGCTCCACCATCTCGGCATCGATTCGGGTGAGGCAGGCCTGTTCCAGCGTCTCGCCGGACACCTCATCTACACAGCTCCGGCACTGAGGCCTTCCTCTGACGCCATCCTTCGAGGTGTCGGCGCACAGTCCGGACTTTGGCCCCTGGGAATTTCCGGCGACCTGCCGATCGTGCTTTTGCGCATGGCCGACACTGACCAACTCAACGTCGCCCGACAATTGCTTCATGCGCACGAATATTTGCGGATGAAGCAGTTCGCCGTCGATCTCGTGATCCTTAACGAACATGGGTCTTCCTATGGGCAGGACCTTCAGATCGCGCTCGAGACTATGGTCCGCGCAAGCCAATCACGGCCACTGAACGGCGTGGAAGGACCTTCCGGGCGCGTCTTCGTGCTGAGAGCCGACCTGATTTCGGCGGAGACGCGCGCCCTTCTCGCCTCAGTGGCGCGGGCAGTGTTCGACGGACAGCGAGGGCGCCTTTCCGATCAGCTTGACCGGATCCCGAATCGCAGAATCCCTGCCCGCCCCCTACCCAAGCGGACTGTCCCCCTCGCTTCGGAGCTGCGGGCGACGCCCTCTCTGCCAAACCTCGAGTTCTTCAACGGGCTTGGCGGCTTCGCCGAGGATGGACGGGAATACGTAACGTTCCTCGGCCCCGGTCAGTCGACACCGGCCCCCTGGATAAACGTCGTGGCTAACCCCACTTTCGGCTTTCAGGTGGCGACCGAAGGCGGAGGCAGCACCTGGTCAATCAACAGCCGTGAGAACCAGCTCACCCCGTGGTCGAACGATCCGGTGACTGATCGTCCTGGCGAGGCGATCTATGTTCACGACGACGAGACTGGTACCCTGTGGGGCCCTACAGCCCTGCCAATCCGCGACGAGGCATGCAGCTACGTCGCGCGCCACGGGAGGGGATACAGCCGGTTCGAGCACACGGCGCACGGGATTGCGCTCGATCTCCTGCAATTCGTACCGCGCGACGATCCGATCAAGATCTCGCGTCTCAAGCTACGCAACATTTCGAGCCGCACCCGCTATCTATCGGTGACTGCCTATGCCGAATGGGTTCTCGGTTCATCGCGGACAGTCTCGGCCCCGTTCGTAGCGACGGAAATTGATCCGGTAACCGGCGCGATGTTCGCGCGCAACGCTTGGAACGCGGCCTTCGGATCTCGGGTCGCCTTCGCCGATCTCAACGGATGTCAAAGGGACTGGACAGGCGACCGGCGGGAGTTCATTGGCCGCAACGGCACCCTCTCGAGCCCGGCGGCGCTCGCCGGCGCGATCCCGCTCTCCAAAACCGTGGGGGCTGGCCTGGATCCCTGTGGCGCGCTGCGCACCAACATTAAACTTCCGCCGCACGGCACCGTCGAGGTCGTGTTCTTTCTCGGACAGGCTGCGAGCACGGAAGACGCGCGAAGCTTGATCGCGTGCTATCGGGCGGCCAATCTTGACACCGTCCTGTCCGAGGTCAGCCGCTACTGGGACGATGCGCTCGGCGCGATCCAGGTAAAGACGCCCGATAGGTCCATGGACATCATGCTGAACGGCTGGCTTCTTTACCAGACGCTCGCCTGCCGTATCTGGGCCCGCTCTGCCTTCTATCAGGCGAGCGGCGCCTACGGTTTCCGCGATCAGCTCCAGGATGGCATGGCGCTCGCCGCCACTCGACCCGAGATTGCACGCGAGCACTTACTGCGAGCAGCGGCGCGGCAGTTCATCGAGGGCGACGTTCAGCACTGGTGGCTGCCCCACTCCGGGCAAGGCCTACGCACAAGGATCTCCGACGACCGCGTATGGCTGGCTTACGCCACGGCCCACTATATCGACGCGACCGGCGACCGCGCCGTCCTGGATGAGGTGGTCCCCTTTCTAGACGGCCCGAGGCTTGCGGTGGGCGAGCCCGACAGTTTTTTCCAGCCCACCGTTTCCGACGCGGTCGCCACACTCTTCGAGCACTGCGCGCGCGGGCTTGACCAAAGCCTCGCGTTCGGGGTGCATGGCCTGCCGCTTATCGGTACCGGCGATTGGAACGACGGCATGAACCGCGTCGGCGAAGGCGGTAAGGGCGAAAGCGTCTGGCTGGGGTGGTTCCTGCACTCGACGCTCACGGCCTTCGCCGCGGTCGCCAACGCACGCCACGAAACGAGCCGCGCCGCCTCGTGGCGAGATCAAGCCGCCGCCCTGCTCGGCTCGCTCGAGCGTGAGGCGTGGGACGGAGACTGGTACCGACGTGGCTGGTACGACGACGGTACGCCGCTCGGCTCGGCGGCGAGCACCGTATGCCGGATCGATTCCACCGCGCAAGCTTGGGCAGTGATTTCGGGGGCCGGGAACGGCGAGCGCGCTGCCCGCGCCATGGCGGCGGTCGAGCGCGAACTGATCCGTCCCAAGGATGGACTGGCGCTCCTGTTGACGCCGCCGTTCAACAAGACGCGGCTAGATCCGGGCTACATAAAGGGTTATCCGCCAGGCATTCGGGAGAACGGAGGCCAATATACACACGCCGCACTGTGGTCGGTGATGGCCTACGCGCGGCTCGGCCAAGGCGACAAGGCGACGCGCCTGTTCTCGCTCCTCAACCCCATCAATCACGCCCGAACCCGGGCGGGCGTGCAACGCTACAAGGTGGAGCCTTATGTAGTTGCCGCTGACGTCTATGCAAATCCATACCACATCGGGCGCGGCGGCTGGACGTGGTACACGGGCTCCGCGGGATGGATGCAGCGCGCGGGCATTGAGAGCATCCTCGGGCTTAGCTTGCAGGGTGAGGTTTTATATCTGGACCCGTGCATTCCCAAGGCGTGGCCGAGCTTCGAGATGATGGTCCGCTACCGCTCTGCACGATACGAGATTCTGGTCGAAAACCCGCGCGGCACTGGCCGAGGTATTGCTTTCGCCCAGCTAGACGACACAGAAATCGTGGAACGGCCGTTGCGTGTGTCGCTTTCAGATGACGGCATCACACATCGTCTACGTGTTAGGCTGGGGTGACCTCTGGCGGGAGCCTCTGCCGCTCCCGGCCTTAGACTTCGCCAGACGATTAAACGATTTGTCCATAGGCGCCAAAACCCCCCGCGTCCTGTAGGAACCCAGCGGGCTCGTCGACGTTAAGTACCCAGGCCTCGTCGACGTTAACGAGGTTTCACGCGTCTTGAGGCAATCACATGCGTCCCTTCGTCGAACCTCCGCCCTTTTTGCGTTGCATGTGCGGTGGCGAATTGCGACTCAAACTAATTCACCCGGCTGATCGCACCTCTGGAAAACAGAGAGAAGTATTCGTCTGCACAAAGTGTAGCCGGGAGCAGACATTCCTGGCGGACCGGAACCCATATGTGGCTACCACTGCATGTGGATTTCGCTAGAGTTGGCTGACGTACAAGCCGGTGGCAGCGAGGGCGCTGCTCGCTGAGGCAGATGGACGGAGTCTGTCTTACGTAGGGACTGCTTTTTTGACGCTGACGAGTAAGGACTCAGTGGTAGCGCGGCGCCTTACGGCTGACAACGTTTGGAACAAACAGTGCATGCCCCCGTTTTGGTAGCAGCCGGCGACGGAACGACTTCCCTTTCCTGACGCCGGTCAGGCCCGGCACTCATCCTCTCCATTGCAGGACTTGCTTGAGCGCCGGGCCGCACGAACCTGCCAACTGGGCACCATTGCGATCGCTCAAAGACCGATTTTGTTTCTCGCCGAAGAAGGCTGAATGCCGCCCTGCCTCTTACGTCTCCGACGCCGGCGCCTACGATGTTTTTTCACCGCAGATTGGTC
>JBKKBW010000479.1:0-2777 GCA_046713635.1 Dehalococcoidia bacterium | reverse complement strand
TCCTGCCACCACGAACGAATGAAAGATCTCGTGATAACCGAACACCCGCGGCCACGGGTTAGGCCGTTGCAGACCGTACACAATCCCGCCGATGGTGTAGAGCGCGCCTCCGGCGAGCAACAGCGCGAGCGGGCTGCCGAGGTAGCGATCGAACGCCTCCGCCGCCGCAAAGATCCCGACCCAGCCCAGTCCAACGTACAGTCCCACGCTTAGCCAGCGCGGCGAGTCCGGCCAGATGACCTTCAGCAACACACCCAGCGCCGCCAGCGTCCACACCACGACGAGCATCGGAATCCCCCAGGCCAGGCTGACGTCCAGACAGAACGGCGTGTACGTCCCCGCGATCAGGATGAAGATCATCCCGTGATCGATGCGTTTGACAATCTGGCGCCACGACGGCCGCCACGGGATCTGATGGTAGCTGGCACTCGTGCCATAGAGAAGAATGAGCGTCGTTGCGAAAATCGCCCCGCCCACGTAGCCTGTCGGCTTGTCTGCCAGAACGAGCAGCAGTACCGTCCCGACGATCGCCATACCTGCCGCGACGGCGTGCAGCATGCCGCGCAGCGCGGGCGGCGCCACCACGATCACAGGCGTGGCTGCACCCGAATTCATCGCATCAGACGGCATCGGATCCGCCTTCATCGATCCGATTCTACCAAATCCAACCCAGGTTCAACGGAGAGCCCTCCTGAGATGTTTGGCCCTAGGACCAACGAGTGGGACGCTCTTGTCCAACCTCATTTCAAGATGCGGACTGCGGCGCGCGCTTGACAGCTCCAGGGCAGGCGAGTAGGCTAGCCCCGCTGAGGAGGGCCCTTTGTGGCCGTGTATAAGACTTCGGCCCTATTGATTCTAGCCGCGCTCCTGCTTCTTTCGCGGGAGACCGGCGGCGCCAGCGCGTCCGGCAACAGTATCGTGACAGCAGACACCGGAGGCGCGGGTACGTCTCTTGATCTCGATGGCAGCGGTAGGCCGGTCGTCGCGTACAGCAAGTCCGGTGACCTCCGCCTGCTGCGCTGCGGTAACGCCTTGTGCACGTCGGGAAACACGCTCATGACCGTCGACAGCGCCGGCGTGGTGGGCGACCAGCCGTCGCTCAAACTAGATGCGCTCGACCGGCCCGTCATCACCTACTACGATCAGACCAACAGCGACGTGAAGTTCGTCCGTTGCGGCGACCAAACGTGCTCGGCAGGCAACACGTTCGTATCCATCGACAACCCCGGAGGCGCCGCGCAGGACGCTGCGCTAGCGCTAGATGGCAGTGATAGACCCCTGATCATCTACCGCGAGAATCCCGCTGACGTCTTGCAGTACACCCGCTGTCTCGATGTCCTCTGCGCCTCCAGGAATACCATTACTATCGATACCGGCAACATAGATGCGCACACATCGATCGCATTTGACGCAACAGCAGGTGTCTACATCGCCTATCGCGCCGCAGGGGACCTTATGGTCGCTCACTGTACGGACACCACCTGTGGGACGAATACCACGAGAGACGCTGGACCCGGTGGCGTCGACGCGTCCGTCGCGATAAGCGCCGCTGACCTTCCGATGATCAGCCATTACTACGGTGATGACCTCTACCTGACGCGTTGCGGGGACGCTGCCTGCGACGCCGCCTTCTTGACGCCTATCGACACAACAGGTAACGTCGGCCAGTTCACGTCGCTCGCCCTCGATGCAAGCGGCAAGCCGGTGATCGCCTACTTCAATCTCTCGAAGGAAGACCTGAAGCTCGTGCACTGCGGCGTGCAGACGTGCGCCAGCGGCAACGTCCTTTCAACGGTTGACTCCGTCGATGGGGGTGCGGTCGGGACATTCACGTCCCTAGTGCTCAACAGCATGGGCAACCCGGTCATCAGCTACTACGACTACAACGTGACGAGCGACAGCGTCCTAAAGATCGCCGTCTGCGCCGACCCCAACTGCAAGATGCTGACCGCTGCTGGCGTGGGCGGCGTCACCGAACTTTCAGGCGTGGTCTCGACACAGAACGAAGGGCGCACCGGCTGGATTGCCGTCGCAATAGCTGCATTCTGCGCCTTCGGCATCGCATTCGCTGCGATCGGGAGACAGCGCCGTATCCGCCGGTAGCAATCTTCTTCTCCGTACCATCCCTCCTCCTCCAGCCACCTCGAGAACTCCGCATCCGGGTCAGCGACGCCAAGCTCGCCAGCGCCTGACCCCTCCTCCTCGTCACAATTGACAGCGTTCGGCCAGCTTGCTTGAATCGACCTGTGATTGGCCGCACCCTCGTCACTGTCGCGCCCGCCGCGCTTGCCGCAGCAATCGTCCTGCTTTCCGGTGCCGGCGGCAGCCCGATCAGCGCACACCCGGGCGACCCCTTGAGTTGCCCTGATGGCTTCATCTACCACCCCGACAGCGGCCACTGCGAAGCGACGACCTGCATAGAGGGACTCACCTTCAACTTCCAGTCGCTCTACTGCGAAGTGCTGCCGGACGGCGGCCCCGGCGACACCAGCTGCGACCGCCAGATTAACGCGATCGACTCCGCGCTCGTCCTCCAGCACGCCGCCGCCCTTGTCGCAAACCTCGACTGCCAATCGAACGGCGACCTGAATGCAAGCGGCTCCGTTGACTCCATCGACGCGACGCTTATCCTGCAGTTCAGCGCACATATGATCGACCACTTCCGCCTCTAACCAGCCGCTGCACCCACCAAACCCGCCACCAACCACCAACGCGAGAACAACGCCACCCGGTCCCCCACCCCCACCACCTCCCCCGCGCCACCGCGACAGTGTATA
>JBKKBW010000478.1:0-2168 GCA_046713635.1 Dehalococcoidia bacterium | reverse complement strand
GTTGCCCGCAGGTGTACGCGGGAAGCCCGCTCTTCGTCTTCCAACCCGCATCGCCAATCTCGCCCACAAGAGTCGCGAATTCAGGCGCCATCGCCTCGATCGAGCCGCGGATTGCGGCGCGATCTGGTGTCACTGTCGTGTCCATGCGGTCACTCCTCGTTTCCCGTCTCTGCGTCACGCGCTCACGAGCAAGCGTAGCCCAACGGTGGGGAGCGCGCCAACCGCTAGCGTCTCGCCGGTTCACCCTTGGTCCTGTACCTTGGGCTCGTGATACAGCGGATTCACATTACGGGCGGACCCGGGAGCGGCAAGACCACGGCGGCGCGGCGCATCGCCGAAGGGCTCAATCTGCCCTTCCATGAGTTGGATCAGGAATTGGACCAGATCCTGAACGACTCGGGCGGAGACATGGAACGCTCACGCTGGGAAGATCGGGCGCGGGCGATCGCCGATCAGGGTGCCTGGGTCAGTGACGGTGCGTACTTTGACTGGGCGCAGCCACTTCTCGAGCGGGCGGAGATGGTCGTATGGCTCGATCCGCCGTGGCGAGTTGCGTGCTTTCGCATCCTCGTCCGGCACCTCAAAGCCGAGTTGAAGAGACAGAACCAGTACCCCGGGTGGAGACGGCTCGGAACGTTCTGGACGTGGAGCTATCGGTACTATCGCGACGCTAACCCTCACTCGCTAAACCCGTGGGGCGTGCCCCTTACCCGTTCACTCGCCGTTGAGGAGTTGAGCCGGTATGAACACAAGCTTCTCGTCTGCCGCTCGAAGCGCGACGTCGATCTCCGCGTCGCCGACCTGCTAGGACAGACGCCGCGGAGTTCACCATAGGCGCACTGTTTCTCGCTTCCCACCTCCCGCATCCCCCGTCCAGCCTGTATCATTGGCTTCGCCATGCAGATCGCCGTCATCGGAGGCAACTCTGCGTTACTGGACGCGTGCTCTACCGCCGAAGAAGTCGGGCGAGAGATCGCCCGCGGAGGCCACGTGCTCGTCTGCGGCGGTCGCGGCGGTGTCATGGAGGCGGCCTGTCGCGGCGCGCGAGCCGAGGGCGGCCACACGATCGGCATCCTGCCAGGCCCTGACCCGAGCGGCGCGAACGAGTTCGTCGAGTTTCCCATCGTCACCAACATGGGCTTCGCCCGGAACGTCATCGTCGTCCTCTCGGCCAGCGCCGTCATCGCCATCGACGGCTCCTACGGAACGCTTTCGGAGATCGCAATGGCGCTCAACCACGGCCGGCCCGTGATCGGCCTCGGCACCTGGCGCGTCAGCGATGACTCCGACATCGAAGACTCTTCTATACTAAGGGCGACGAGCGCCGCCCAGGCCGTCGAGCTAGAGGTAGCGGAAGGCGCCCGCCTACTAGCGCGATCCCCGCAAGGAGTGCCCGCACAATGAACGAGCTCGAGCCTCGCCAGCAGCTTCGCGCGGCCGTCGAAACGCTCTCCGACGAGCGCGCCCAAACACTCCTCGGCTGGCTGCGCATGATGCGCCGCGGCGAGCCGCGCCGTGACCCCGTTGAGCCGGCCGCGCCATTCAACGATGATCCGCTCCCAATTCGCGGAGAAAGCGTCGGCCCCCTCGGCGACATGCTGGGGATCGTCGTCGAGCAGAAATCGCCTGGCCGGTCGCGCCTGCGCCTCACCGTCGATCCAACCTGGAACAATCCGAACGGAGTCCTGCATGGCGGTGTCGTGTACACGCTGGTCGACTACAGCATGGCCGGAGCGGTCAAAGGGAGTCTCTCGGAGGGCGAGCACTGCGCGACCATCCAGGCGCAGGTGAACTATCTCATCTCCGTTCGTGAGGGTACGCTCTGGGTCGACACGACAGTCGTGAAACAGGGCAGCAACATCGCCTTTACCGAGTCGAAGGTCTGGGACAATAGCGCCCGCCTCGTCGCGACAGCCAGCGGCTCGATGTTCATCTTCCGCCAGAACGAGCAAGAATAGGGGGTGACGTTTTGAGGCCCCGACCAGTCTGGGGTCCCAGACAGTTTCGCCTGACGATGGTCCTAGGCCTAGTGGTAGTTATTGCCTTTGTTGTGGCTTTTGGCGCCATAGCTGCACTGAGTGGTTCATCTAACACGCCTTCATTAATTTTCGCTCTCGTTGCCCTGACGGTCATTAGTCTTCCGAGCATGATAGGGACCATATGGCTGA
>JBKKBW010000477.1:0-13836 GCA_046713635.1 Dehalococcoidia bacterium | reverse complement strand
GCGCAGATGACCAGCTCGGCACCCTGAACCACATCACGCCGGAGATACGTAGCGCTGCGAACGCTCTTGCACGCGATGGGCGCACCGTCTCCTGTGCGCGGCCGGTCGCGACGGCAGCCGTCGAGTCGGGCCCGCGCAATCCAACGCCCGCCGATCATCGGATGAACGTCGGGCCGGGTGGTTGCGGAGACTACATCGGCGTGTCATACCACGGCTTCATCAACACGCACATCGATGCGCTTTGCCACATTTTCAGCGCTGACAAGCAGCTCTACAACGGCCGTCCGGCCAGCGACGTGACAGATGAAGGCGCAAAGAACAATTCGATTGACCACTGGCGCGGCGGCATCGTGACGCGAGGAGTTCTGTATGATGTGCCACGCCATCGCAGCGTCGATCACGTTACGCTCGATGCGCCCGTGCACGGCTGGGAGTTGCAGGACGTTGCTGCGGCAGCGGGCGTAACGCCGCAGACCGGCGACGCCGTGCTCGTGCGCATGGGCGCCACGGCGTTCTGGGCGGCGAATCCTGACTTTGCGCAGCCGTCGGCCGGGCCCGGGCTGCACGCTTCTGCGCTCGAGTTCCTCTACGAGACGAACGCCGCGCTGCTCGGCTGGGATCTGATGGAAGCAGGTGGCCAGGGCGAGTACGGCGCCCCGTCCCTACCGATCCACTCGATCGCCATCCCGTACATGGGCCTGCCGCTGATGGACAACGCCATCTTCGATGAGCTGGCGGCAGCTTGCGCTGAGCTGGAGCGCTGGGAGTTCTTGCTGGCCATCGCGCCGCTCGTGGTGAACGGCGGCACGGGCTCGCCCGTGAATCCAATAGCGATTCTTTAGTCCGGTGTGCCGCGGCGTTTCGACATAACGGCGGTTTCGCTATTCTTGCTCGGTGGAGCAAGGAGCGCCCCCTACCCTAGCATCGACCGCCGGCCGGCTGCACGCCGCTCTCATACATCCCACCGTCCAGCTCACGCTCGTCCTCACAGCCGCGCTGTTGTTGCGGCTCGTCTGGGCGCTGGCAACACGCTGGAAGCCGCTACTGGACGACGATGCCTACCGCTACGACTTCACAGCACGGGCGCTTGCCGACGGCATTGGTTATGTTCATCTCGACGGCTATCCAACCGCGTTCTGGCCACCGGGCTATTCGCTGCTCGTAGCGGCGCTCTACGTCGTCTTCGGCCAGCATGTGCTCGCCGCGCAGATGCTCAACGTGGTGCTCGGCACTGCGACCGTGGGGCTCGTCTATCTGCTCGGCCGCGGCTTCGCCGGACACACAGTGGCGCTTGTGGGCGCGGGGTTGGTCGCGTTCTGGCCCAGCCTGATCTTCTTCACCGGTGTGACGCTGTCGGAAACTGCGTTTACGTTCTTCGCGCTCCTAGGCGTCTACATGATTACGAGCCAACCAGGCGCGAAACAGCGGCCCTTATTCTTGCTCCTTACCGGCCTGGTCTTCGGCTTCGCGGCGCTCGTCCGCGGGCAGGCGCTGCTGCTGCCGCTGGTCATTGTTCCGTACTGGCTCTGCACGGGGATGCGCTGGCCGGCGATAGCCGGGACGCTCGCGATCGTTGCGATCGGCATGGCCGCGATGGTCCTTCCGTGGACGGTGCGTAATGCGATAGAACTCGAATCTCCTGTTCTCATCTCGACGAACGCCGGCGTCGACTTCTGGATAGGCCACCACGAAAACGCCGGCGGGGACTTTGGAGCGACGGGCGGCGACCCGTTGGTGTTCCGCCACCCGGAGCTCGGTCCCGTCGACCGGGAAGTCCGCGTAAATAGGGAAGGCTTTCGCGAGGGGCTACGTTACGCCGCGACGCACCCCGCGCAAGAGCTGGTCTTGCCAATCAAGAAGTTCTTCTGGCTCTACTACAACGACGAGGAGGGCCTGAAGTGGAACGAGAGTCACAGCGCGCAGCGCTTCCTGCCGGCCGCTCTCCGGCAAGCGTTTTACGCCATCTCGAACGTGTACTACTTCACCGTTCTGGCGCTCGTGGCGCTCGGCGTCCGGCGCTGGTTCTCGCTCCGCGAACCCGGCAGGGTGCTCCTGATCTCGCTCGTGGCGTACTGGACGCTCGTGCACCTTGTGTTCTTCGGGGACGCCCGGTTTCACGCGCCCATCATGCCCGTAGTGGCGCTCCTGGCGGCGCTGGCCTGGTTCCCAAGCGAGCATCCCGCAGCTACGTCAGCCGATTGAGCCTCAATCTGGCCTCTGTTATGATCCCCGTAACGTGATTACTCCCCCTGACCAGCCCCCAATGAGCGCGAATAGCGCGTGAATCGCCTGATCCTCGTCATCATGGGCGTGATGGCAGCGCTCGTCGTTGCCATCGGGGTTGTTGTCGCGATCATCGTCGTGACGGGCGATGATGAACCCAGCACGAGCTCACCGAACGCCACGGACGAGCCGGGCGACAGCGAGGGCACGCTCCGCACGTCCGGCCCGGAGCCGATTACACTAGACCCGCATATCGCACAAGACGCGGGCTCAGCCGTGTACATCGTCGAGATCTTCGGCGGCTTGCTCACGCTCGATCCGCAGCTACAGGTGCAGCCCGACTTGGCGATAGAGATTCCTACGCTGGAGAACGGGGGCAAGGTTGTGAACGCCGATGGTACGGCTACGTACACGTTCCATCTTAAGCCCAACATCACGTTTCACGATCGCAAGCCCGTGACCGCCGAAATCGTGAAGTGCTCGTTCGAACGCGCCGCCAACCCTGCAACGCAATCGCTCGTCTCGGAGTTCTTCCTAGGTGACATCGCCGGTGTGCAGGACGTTGTGGACGGCGACGCGACGGACATTAGCGGCATTACGGTCACGGATCCGAGCACAGTCGCGATCACTGTCGAACGGGACCTTTCTTCGTTTCTCTACAAGCTGACGTACCCAACGGCGTACATCGTCGATCCTTCGCAGGTGGGCGGCACGTGCGGCGGCCGCGACTACGGTGACGGCGACAGTAACTGGACACGCCATCCGAACGGGACGGGCCCGTACCAGCTCGATCAGTGGCGGCTCGGTGAAGAGATCCGGCTGGAAGCGAACGACAACTACCAGCTAGGCGTGGCGAACGTGAAGAACGTGCGCATCCTGCTGGCCGGCGGAGGTATTACCGCTTACGAGCAGGACGAGATCGATCTGACTGGGGTCAGCCTGGACGATATCGAGCGGGTCCAAGATCCTGCTGATGCACTCAACGCAGAGTACCATTTCGGTACACAGCTAGCGCTCGACTACATTGGCTTTAACACAGAGGAGCCGCCCTTTGACGACCCGAAGGTACGCCAGGCGTTTGCCATGGCGATCGACAAGAACCAGATCGTCACAGCGGTGTTCCATGGCGCGCTGCCCGTCGCAGAGAAGATCGTGATGCCGGGCATGCCTTCGTACAACGAAAGCGTCCGGGGTCCGGGGTTTGACCCGGAGCGCGCGCTCCAGCTCCTAGAAGAGAGCTCGTATGGCGGCCCTGATGACCTGCCCGAGATTACCTTTGCCGAAAGTGGGACGGGCGCAACGGGTGGGGCCGATACGAGCGCAATCGTAGAGATGTGGCGCACCAACCTTGGCGTCGAGGTGCAGATACAGCAGGCCGAATCGGCAACCTTTTTTCAGGACATTGCTGACGGGCGCTACCAGGCATTCCACCTCGGCTGGATCATGGATTACCCGGATGAAGAGAACCTGCTGAACATCCACTTCGATAGCGACAGCCCGAACAACGACACGTTCTACAGCAACGCTGAGGTCGACAATCTGCTGCGGCGCGCCCAAACTGAAGCAGACGTGGCCGCACGCAACCAACTCTACAACCAGGCAGAGCAGATCGTGATAGACGATGCGCCGTGGATTCCAATGTTCTTCTCGCGCTACCACCAGCTCATCAAGCCGTACGTTCAGGACTACCAGGTGCCGGCCGCGGTGGTACCGCGCCTGCGTTTCGTCACGCTCCTACCGCACTAGAGCGGGCGGCGGATTCCGCCATGCACGGCCTCCTCGGTTACACCCTCCGGCGCCTCCTCTGGCTGCCGGTCATCCTCTTCGTTGTGTCGTTTCTCGCCTTTACGCTGACGCGCTTCGGCCCCGGCGACTACGTCGACGTGCTGGCGGGCCCGCGAGTCGATGAGGAAGCTAAGGAGCGGCTGCGCGAGGAGACGGGCCTAAACGATCCCTTCTACGAACAGTACAGCACGTACATGAAGGGCGTCCTGACCGAAGGTGATTTCGGTGAGAGTTTCACCATCTACCGTGGGGTCGATGTCTGGGACATCATCTGGCCGCGCCTGCTCGTGTCGGTACAAGTCGGACTGATCGCGCTATTGATTACATTTCTGGCCGGCATACCGTTAGGATTGTTCGCCGCGTTGCGGCAGGGCACCGCCCTCGATCCGTTATCGATCGGCACATTCCTGCTCTTCCAGTCGATTCCCGTGCTCGTCGCCCTGCCGTTCCTCGTCCTACTATTCGTTGTCAAGCTGGAATGGCTGCCTGCCACCGGCTGGGGCGGACCTCGCGTCGACGTTGGGCCGCAGACGATCGCCCTCGGTATCTTCACCCAACACATCATCTTGCCGACGATCGTGCTGTCGCTGCCGGGCATCGCCGGAGTCGCGCGCCTGGTCCGGGCGACGACGCTATCGATCCTCGGGGAGGACTACGTACGTACCGCGCGCGCCAAGGGACTGCCCGAGCTAGAGGTCGTTGGAAGGCACGTCGCGCGGAACGCATTGCTTCCGCTGGTGACAGTGATTGGCCTTTCGTTCATCACGCTTCTTGAGGGCGCCTTCTTCGTCGAGACGATCCTTGGCATCCCAGGTATCGGCCAGCTGAGCTATCAAGCTGCCACCAGCCGCGACTACAATGTCATCCTCGCGCTCGTGCTGATACTGGCGTTTGCGTTCGTTGCCGCGAACATCGTTGTGGACGTTGTCTACACGCTGATCGATCCGCGTGTTCGTTACGGAGAGCCCAAATGACGATGCAGGAAGTCGCCCAAGAGCTGCCGCTCATCGAGCGGCCGGGGGCCGTCGCCAGCCCGTGGCGCATCGCCTGGCGGCGGTTGCGGCGCAAGCGCCTGGCCATGATCGCGCTGACCGCGATTCTAGCGTTCTATCTCGTTGGGCTGCTCGCGCCTCTCGTGGCGCCTTATGGCTATCGAGACCAGGACCTCAATCACACGCTAGAAACGCCATCGTGGTCGCATCCATTCGGAACGGACCGCCTCGGCCGCGACCAGCTTAGCCGTGTTATCTGGTCGGCGCGGACGACGATCATCGTGACGGTCGCCACAGTGATCACCGGCAGCCTCGTGCTGTCCGTGGGTCTTGGCTTGCTGTCGGGGTACGCGGGCGGCAAGACCGACACGGCGATCATGCGCACGGGCGAGGTGTTCGCATCGCTCCCTGCCCTGCCGATGCTGATCCTCATCGGCGCGACGATGCGCCCGAAGGCTGTCGACGCTGTCGATTGGCTGGAGAGTCACATTGGCAGCGATGCGCTTCGCAGCGCGGCAGAGGAGCGCTCCGGGCCCGAGTTCGCTTTCCTGGTCGTGCTCGGGGTGCTGACCATTGCGGGCCTCATCGGCTTCGCCGCCTGGCTCGCAGCGGGCCAGTTTCGCCGGGGGATCTGGCTGCTGCCGGGCATTGCGGCGGCGATTGTGATCATCCTACTTTGGGCTGTGCAGGCGGTCTTTGCGACGCCCGGGGCGGCGGACTACTTCCTGATCTTCGGTGCGCTCTCGCTGTTCTTCTGGGTGGGTGGCGCCCGCGTGATCCGATCGCAGGTGCTGGCGCTTCGGCAGACTGAGTACATCATTGCCGCGCAATCAATGGGGGCTGGTACGGGGCGCATCCTTGTCTCGCACCTGCTTCCGAACGTCAGCCCGATCATCATCGTGGGCATTTCAGCGTCCCTGGGCGCTATAGCAGGATCCGAGATTGCACTTACATTCCTGGGCGTGGGCGTACACGATCCAACGCCGAGCTTTGGCGCACTTATTTCAGATGCGGCGCCGGAGCCGGTCTTGCGGACGCATCCCTACCTGCTGATCTTTCCTGCGGTCGCCGCCGCGACGTTGATCTTCGCGTTCAACCTGCTCGGCGATGCGCTGAACGACGTGTTTACGCCTCGGGCGCGCTAGGCCGGGCTTGGAGAGCTATCTAGGCGGCTTCGGAAGCTCTGGCCGTCGCGACGGCGTACCGGTTCTTACCGGCGGCCTTGGCCGCGTACAACGCCTGGTCGGCGGCTGCAAGGAGCTGGGCCGCGCCGTCCATGATGCTGGCGTCCCACTCAGCTAGACCGATGCTAACGGACGTAGAAGGAGCGCTTCCCTTGTGCTGTTCCACCGCCACGCGGAAACGCTCAGCGAGTAGAATGGCGCCATCGATCTCGGTCGAGGGCATGACAAACGCGAACTCGTCGCCCCCGTAGCGACCAACCAGGTCAGCCTCACGGCAGGCCAGCCGAGCGGCGCGAGCAACGACCTGAAGCGCTTCATCGCCGCGCTGGTGGCTCTGTTCGTCATTGATGCGCTTTAGATCGTCAACGTCAACCATCATGACAACGAGCTTTCGGCCATGCCGTCGAGCGCGAGCAACTTCGGTCTTGATGGTCTCCTCAAGCAGACGGCGGTTCGGGATACCGGTGAGCGCGTCGGTGCGGGCGAGATGATGTTCAGCGGTCATCGACTCTTGGAGCCGCTCGTTCACCTTTTCCAGTTGGAGCCGCGACTTGACCAGGTCATGGAGCGTGAGGAACTGGCGAGTAGCGACCAGCGCGACGGCTACGATGAGTCCGATAGATAGTGCAGCGTTCGGAACTGCTCGTGCAACGTCGATAGCGAAGAGTGCGAGCATGGGAACGAGCGCGGCATACGGCAACATGAGCCCGAACGCATCTCGCTGTTGCTTCGTTAGGGCGTGCTGAGGTGTGGCGGCGTTGGAGCGCGCGACCGAGTCGAGGCGGGCTACGGCGGCGAGCCCGTAGGCCAAGTAGCCGATCACCCAGCCGAGCTCCACCGGGTTACCGTAGATGTCGTAGTCGCGGACGGTGGCTAGGTACAGGTACGCGCCATCTGAGTCGGTAGTCGCCACCGTTCCGAGCACAAGCAGCGCGGGCGCTAGAGCGAGGACAGTATTACCTCGATAGAAGGCGAAGATGATGGCAACCAGTAAGCCAAAGTCTAAGACAGGGTACCCAAGCGTTACCAGCAGTCCGAACGCATCTGCGTCTGTGTGCTGGTAGATGGGCGTCCAGAGCCAGCGCCAGGTAACGACGGCCAATACGGCAATCAGCAAAGTTCCATCGAGGAGCGACTTCGCGGTGAGCGCGGCGCCGCGCTCCGGCACGATGAGGAGCACGGCCCCCGCCATCAGCAGCGGATATCCCGCGTAGTAGATCGGGTCGGCGTAGGAGAAGAGCGGAGGAGTCGCTTCGAAGAAGAGGTCGTAGCCGGCCCAAATCCACTCGGCGACAGCCCAACAGGCGAGTCCGGCGGCGAACGCGGTCCAGCCTGCTCGCTCCCGACCGGATGTCCGGGCTGCGACGAGTGCACAGGCCGCGGTGGCGGCCATCGGTGCGAACTGGAAGCCCACACCGCTCAGGTAGCGCTGCCCCTCTTGCCCGCCAAACTGGCCGAACAGCCAGGCCGCGTACGCGCCCGTGAACGCCAGGCCTACGACGAGACCTCTCGCCGTGAGTGAAGCTAGGAGTGATGACTTCGCTCGCATGGCCTCTTCTGCCGTTTACACCCCTGTGAAGTATCGGCAGAAGAGCTTGGGGTCGCGAAGCTAGCTTATGTTAAGCATCGTTCGTGGCCTCATCGGCGGAGGTGCGATGCGGCATTAGACGGCCGGGCTGAAGAGTGCCCATCTTGCCGGCCTGGAAGTCTTGCACCGCCTGAGCAATCTCTTCCCTGGTGTTCATGACGAAGGGGCCGTAGCGCGCGACGGGCTCTCGGATGGGGAGGCCGCCGAGGACGAGCACCTCCCACCCGTGCGGCGCGCTGGAGGGCTGCTTGTCCGCTGCGTGGATGGTAATCGCGTCGCCTGAGCCAAAGACGGCGAGCTGGCCTTCATCCAGCGGCCGGCGTTCGACTCCGGCGTCGCCCTGCCCCGCCAGTATGTAAACGAGCGCGTTGAAGTCGCGCGGCCAGGGCATCGACAGCCGGGCACCGGGCGCGACGGTAGCGTGCAGGTAGGTGATGGGCGTCTGGGTGACCCCTGGACCCGCGTGGCCATCGAGTTCGCCGGCGATGATGCGGACGAGCGATGAGCCGTCGTCGTTCGACAACAGGGCGACGTCGCGCGCTTCGATGTCCTGGTAGCGCGGCGGGGTCCACTTCTTGGCGGCGGGCAGGTTGACCCAGAGCTGGATGCCGTGGAACAGGCCGCCGCTGACGACGAGGCGCTCCGGCGGCGTTTCGATGTGCTGGATGCCGGCGCCGGCGGTCATCCACTGGGTGGCGCCGTCCGTGATCATGCCGCCGCCGCCGGTGGTGTCCTGGTGCTCGAAGGCGCCATCGATCATGTAGGTAACGGTCTCGAAGCCTCGATGCGGGTGCCAGGGCGTGCCCTTCGCTTCGCCGGGGGCGTATTCGACGGCGCCCATCTGGTCGAGCAGGAGGAAGGGGTCGGCGAGGGCGAGGCCGACGCTGGGGAAGGGGCGGCGGACGACGAAGCCTTCGCCTTCGAGTTGGCGCTGGCCGGTGACGACCTGTGCGACGGGCCGCCAGGCAGTCTCGCTTTCGGGCAGCGCCGGAAGGCGGGGAAGGGCGAGTGTTTCGGCGGTTACGGCTGGCATGTAGAGCTCCTTGGGTGTGGTGTATTTAGTATAGCGCTCGACCGCGCCCGCCCGTTACGGACCGTAGCAGGTGGTGAGCGCGGGGATGAAGCCGGCGTCGTACTGGAGGACGAGGAGGGCGTCGCGGCTGGTGATCATGTCGTCGTCGAAGGGATCCCACATGTCGAGGAAGATGATGCCATGGTCGTAGATACCGGCATCGACTTGCAGGATGATGGTGGCGTCGATGCTGTTGACGGCGGTGTCTTTGCTGACGTCGCCACAGCCCTTCTCCGCGAAGGCCGGGGTCGCTGACCAGGCGACCAGCACGACGCTGACGAGCAGACTAACGCATAGATGCTTCATGTCGCTCTGCGTACGCTAGGATAGCACGCCGGCCGCGGCCGAGAAGCTGAGAGATCGAGGACAGAGCTGAAGCTCTGTCTCTACGAACCGTTCGCGGCGCGGGCGAGCCAGGCGGAGATACGCACGCGAAGGCCCTCGGCATCGAGGCCGTGGGCCGCGTTGTGGCGCGCGGCGCTGCCGTACTTCCGGTGCTCCACGTTGGGCACGCCGATCGATAGCAGGCGGTGCGGCCGATCATCGAGCGCGGCGGTGACGGCGGCGGCGGACGTGCCTTCCATGACCGGCTCGACAAGGATAACATCGGCGCCGGAGACGGCGGCGCGTAGACCAGCGGCGTCGAATGGGCGAATGGTCGAGGCGTAGAGCACCGTGGCGTCGAGCGTGGCAGTTGCCTCCGTTACGGCGTCGAACATCGTGCCGACGGCGATGACTGTCGGTGCGCCGGACGAGCCGTGTCGCGCCGTAACGAGACGTCCACCATCGACAGGCAGAGGCGCGGCGTTCTGTTGCTCTGAGAGGCGTATGTAGACGGCGTCGTCGGACGTTACGGCGTCACGGATGAACGCTTCGGCCTCGTCCGGGTGGCCGGGCAGTTGGATGCGCCAGCCGGGTAGCGTTGCCATAAGTGCAACATCGGCGGCGGTCTGATGCGTGCGGCCGTACGCGGCGACGTCGTAGGTGGCGCCGGCGCTGACGAGAATGCCGCCGGCGCCCTGATGCGAGAAGCCGAGCTTCACTTGCTCGAAGGAGCGCTCGATGAGAAATGGCGCGAAGGTGTGGGCGATCGTGCGCATCCCCTCTAGGGCCATGCCAGCAGCGACGTTGACCATGAGCTGCTCGCGAATGCCGACGTTGACGACTCGATCGGGATGGCGCTGGTACGCGCCGATGAATCGATCCACGCCGATGTCGGCCAAGACGATGGCGAGCCGGGGTTCGGTATCCAGAAGTTCGCTCACAACCGTTCCAAATCGCGTGCGCATCGAATCGCTAGCCATGCTTTCCGTCCACTACGGCGACAGCGGCATGCGGAACGCCGGGATGCGGATGCGTCATCGCTTGCTCGAGCGCGTCGTGATCGCGCCCGTCGATTGTGACAGCAGACCAGCCTTCGACGGCGAAGCGGCTGGCGATCCCGCCGGGCCAACCGAGCGACGCTGACTGGTTGTCCATGGCGATCACCGTGAGCGCGTCGAGCCGTAGACGCGCGGCCGCAGCGATCGCTTCGTGGTTTGTGCCCTCGTCGAGCTCGGCGTCCCCCACCAGACAGAAGACGCGCGGTTTGTTGTTGCCGCGCGCCCGGAGGCCGAGCGCAACGCCAAGGGCCAGCGGCAGACCGTGGCCGAGCGAGCCGCTGGAGATCTCGACGCCGGGGATCAGGTTGCGATCGGGATGCAGGCCGAGCGGCGAGTTGTAGCGGGCCCAGCCGGGCAGCAGCTCCGGATCGATGAAGCCCTTCGCGGCGAGGACCGCATAGAAGGCCATCGGGCCATGGCCCTTCGAGAGCAGGAAGCGGTCTCGATCATCGGCCTTGGGGTTGTTGGGATCTACCTTCAGGATGCGATCGTAGAGCACCCAGAGTACATCCAGGGTAGACGTGGCGCTGCTGGAGTGCTTCTCATCGCCGGTCATCAAGCTTATTAGCTCGCTCAGGTCTTCGTACTGCGCAGGACGCTGGGGGGCTGCAGGGGTGGTAGACACTTCGGTGGCGTTCATCATGTCGAGATGGTAATACTTCAAGTGCGCTTTAAGTCAAGCCCCTGGAGGAAAGATTTTTGAGCGTTTTGCCAGAGCAAATCACCATCACGGAGCTGGCTGCCCGAAGTGGTGTCGCCGCGTCTGCGCTGCGGTACTACGAATCGCTTGGGCTGATCACTGCCGAACGGACAAGCGGGAATCAGCGTCGGTACCAGCGCGGCGCACTCCGTCGGGTCGCGGTCATTAGGGTTGCCGGAGCCATGGGCATCCCGTTGAGGCAGATACGCGCGGCGTTCCGGGGCCTGCCCGACCGGCGCGATCCCACGCCCGCCGACTGGGAGCAGCTCTCCGGCCGGTGGCGGGATGAGCTGAACGAGCGCGTGGCAACGCTGGAGAAGCTGCGGGACCAGCTCTCCTCGTGCATCGGGTGCGGCTGCCTGTCGCTGGGGCGATGTAAGCTGTTCAACCAGGACGATCGCGCCGCGGCGCTGGGAAAGGGACCGCGCTATCTGATGGGCGATACTCCGGACGTATAATGCTGCGAGGGCGGAGGAGAGGAGCGGTCCGATGGTAAGCGAAGACATTCAGCGCTTGGTCAGCGAAGACATCAAGCAGCGTCGCGACGAGTACATGCAGCTCATGGCGGAGCACGGAGCGAAGTTGCCGAACGAGATCATCGAGAGCGTGCGAGAGACGCAGGCCCGGCTCCTCGAAACGTTCGGGCGTGCTACGGAGGAGCAGGCGTTGCGCAAGCCCGCGCCCGATGAGTGGAACCTGCGCGAGCTGGCGCTGCACGCAGTGTTTACGGAGCGTCTGATCGCGAAGATCATCCACCACGGATCGCGCGGCGAGATTCCTTCGGCGGAGGACCTCGAAGGCGCGGGCATCGGCATGATGCCGAACGATGACGGACGCTCGTACGCGCAGATCCTGGAGGAGCTACGGAGCAGGAACGAAGACCTGATCCGCGCCGTCGAGGGTTTGCCGGATAAGCCCAACCGCGAACTAAAGATGCCGCATCCGTACTTCGGGCCGCTGGACTGCCTGGAGTGGGCGGGGTTTCAGCGCGTCCATGACACGGACCACATCCAGCACGCTCAGAAGATCCTGGCGAGCACGACGGCGTAGCGTTCCACCCCCCTCCTGGACGGCGTCCCCGCGCCCGCTCACAGCCGTACATAACGTCGGTGCGCTTGCCTGCAGCACAGCATGGGTGTACGCTCCGCTAGGAGGTCCGCGCGATAGACCGAGCTCGATGGCTTGGCCTCAGTTTGGCGCTGGCTGCGGCGGTGATGCTTGTCGCGGCATATGTCTCCCCCTCCCCTTCTGACTCCGCAGCGGCAGGCCCTTCGACAAGCTCAGGGCAGGCTCCTCCGACGAGCTCAGAGCAAGCTCCGGCAGGCACGCCGCTAGGCTGGCTCGGACGCCTGAACGAGCATCGTTTGGCGGCGAAGCTGCCAACGATTACAAATGTGAACGACGAATGGAGCGCCGGGTGCGTGGCGCACGCGTTCTACATGTCGCAGAACGGCGTGATCGGCCATAGCGAAGATCCGCTGGATCCGCTCTACACCAGCGAGGGGCACGCGTGCGCGAAGAACGCGAACGTGCTTTGGGGCGCGCTGGCGTGGACGGACGCGAAAGCTATCGACGTGTGGATGACAGCGCCGTTCCACGGGCTGGGGATGGTGAACCCGCGCCTGCTGGAGAGCGGCTTCGGGAGCTTTCGAGAGCAGGGCGCGCCGATACCGATGGCGGCGGCGGTCGACGTGCTGCGCGGCTGGGGCCCGATCCCGGAATCGGTCTCGTTTCCGGTGGCGTGGCCGGGCGACGGCCAGACAACCACGCTAACATCGTACCCGGGCGGCGAACGCCCGGACCCGCTGACGGCATGCGCCGGCTACAGCGCTCCGACGGGCCTGCCGGTGCTGCTGCAACTGGGGCCGGGCAACCTGGTACCGGACGTGACGGCGCATTCGTTCATGCAGGGCGCTACGGCGCTGCCGCACTGCGTGTTCGACGAGACGGACTACACGAACCCGAGCAGCCCGGATCAGACGGTGGGCCGGGCGATTCTGGGCGGCAAGGACGCAATCGTGCTGATCCCGCGCAGCCCGCTGGCGCCCGGGGTGGAGTACACGGCATCGGTGACATCGAGCGGTGTGAAGACGGTGTGGACGTTCACCATCTCCGGCGGCGGCGCGCCGACATCGACACCGACGGCGACACGCACACGGACGCCTACACCGACGATCGACGGCACGGCGACTGACACACCAACGCCCGGCACGCCGACGGAGACCGCGACACCCTCGGTGACAGCGACGCCATCGAACACACCGCCGCCAAGTGCAACCCGGACGGCCACCGCCGAGCCGCCCGCGACGCCGACGGAGACGGCTACGGCGTCGCCTACGGACACGCCGTCCGCCACGCCGACGCCGTCGATCACGCCTACCGCAACGTCCACCGCGACGCCGACGATCACCCCGAGGCCCGCACCGCCTTCAGGCGACGCGAGCTGCAACGGCGAGGTGAACAGCGTCGATGCAGCCCTCGTGCTGCAGGTGACGGCGGCGCTGCTGGAGAGCGCACCTTGCGGCGTCGCAGCCGACGCAAACGCCGACGGCGCGGTCGGCTCTGTGGACGCGGCGCTGATCCTGCAGGTGGACGCCGGGCTGCTACCCGGGCTGCCTGCGGGAGCCGCCCTTTGGCACGGCTCGGGGCACGCCCGGCTGCGGATGTCGGCGCCACCTCCGCTCGGGCGCTGACGAGCCGATTGCGCGGCGGCTCGCTGCCCGCCTAGAATCGAGTATCGGCTCGATGGTTCAAGGGAGTAGTGAGATGGCTGTAATTATGAATGGCGAGGTCCCTGGCATGACGCCGGACGTGTACGACCCGATGTTTGCCGCTCTGAGCGACAAGCTGAAAGGGACCAAGGGTTTCATCGCGCATGCTGCCGGCATGTCCGACGGCGTCTGGCATGTG
>JBKKBW010000476.1:0-4947 GCA_046713635.1 Dehalococcoidia bacterium | reverse complement strand
AACTCGCCCCGGGCGACCTGCTGTTGGTGGCTTCGACGACCATCGATGGGGTGCTCGACGACGATATGCTCCGCTCCATTCTGCTTCGCGGTGGCGATGACGCGCTCGTCGAGCTGTTTCGGATCGCCCGCGATCAGCCCGAGTTCTCCCTCGTCCTCCTCGCTTGTGTCGTCGAGCCGGATGCTGAGGACAGCACCGAAGACGAGTCCCAACCGATCGCCGCCGTGGCAGCTCCGGAGGAGCAGTCATCTCCGTTCGAAGAGGCGGCAGCGGCGCCGGGCGCGGCCAGTGACGGCGGGATGCCGGGCGTGGTGGAGCCTCCAGTCTATCAGCCATTCGGACCATCCGCAGCACATGATCCGGCGGCTGATCCTACCAGCGCGGGTGGGCCGCCCGCTCCTGCAGAAACGAGCATTCTGCTGCCAGCTCCCGCGGTACCCGCGCAGCCCCGAGTGAAGCTCAAGGGCTCGGACGCGGCCATCGACTATCGGCGCAGTACCGGGCTCGCCTCCTTGATCCCTAACATCTCGCCGATCGCGGTGGCGATCGCGCTCATCCTGATCATCGCGGGTCTGCTCGCCTGGCAGATCATCCCGCGCGCATTGGAGGACAGCAAGGAAGAGCGCTTCCAATCCAGCGTGCAGAAGGCCGAAGCCTCTCTCAACGCCGCGCTCGCTGCTACCGATACGGCGGAGAGGCGTGAGTTGCTATCGGAGGCGCAGCAGGCGTTAGAGGATGCCGAGCTTGCCAAACCAGGCGAAATCCAGGTGCGCGATCTCAACGAACGCGTTGCTGCGGAGTTACGAACGTTGAATGCGGAACTGGTCCTGCCAGACCTCGAACAGGTCGTCGATATCAGCGGCCGCGTGGCTGGCCCGGTGTCGTCCAAAGATCTCGCGATTGGCGGCGGCGGCGCCTACTTCCTAGATCGCGATCAAGGACGCGTGATCGGCGTCACGCTACTTGCGCCCAATCCGGAGCCCTTCGTGCTCTATCAAGAGGGAGAGCTAGTCGGCACCGAGATCACCGCCAAGGCGCACTCGATCGCCTGGGCCGAGCAGCTAGGTAGCCTCTTGGTCATGGATGACCAGAAGCGGCTGATCGCCGTCAGACCGCCGGCGTCGAGCCAGGGCCAGGCCGTTCGCGACGCCGAAGCCTGGGGCTCTGAAGATGGCATCGGATTCTTCGACAATGGCCTTTACGTACTCGATCGGGACGGCGATCAGGTCTGGCGCTATCCCGCAAGCGAGAACGGCTTCGACAGCGAGCGGGAAGGGGCGCTGCCTGCGTTCGATCTCGAGAACGCCGTCGAGATGGCCGCCGGAGACCCTCTCTACTTGTTGTTCAACGACGGGAGCATCGTGCGGTTCGTCGGCGGCGTCGCACAGCCGTTCAGCCAGGCGGGCATCGACCGGCCGATGTCCTCCCCTGGTTCGATTACGCCCCTGCCCAGCTCGAATATGGTGCTCGTCGCGGACCGCGGCAATGCGCGCCTCGTCGCCTTTTCGACGGACGGCTCGTTCAAGCAACAGCTCGTCAGCCCGCGGTTCACCGACCTGCGCGCGATCGCTGTCGATGAGGCCGCCCAGCTCCTCTACATCTTGAACGGCGGCGCGCTCTACCGGACGCCGCTGCCCGCTGTCCCGTGAAGGTCCTCGGCATCGAGACATCCTGCGATGAGACGGCGGCGGCGGTCGTCGAAGACGGACGCCGGCTGCTCTCGAACGTTATTGCCTCCCAGGCCGCCATGCACGGGCGTTATGGCGGCGTCGTCCCGGAGGTCGCTGCGCGCCAGCACCTCACCGCGATGCTGCCCGTGGTCAGGGCCGCGGTTGACGGCGCGCGCTTGCGTCCGCAGGACATCGATGCCGTCGCTGTGACGTACGGGCCGGGTCTCGCCGGCACGCTGCTCGTCGGCGTCAACGTCGCGAAGGCGCTCGCCTACTCTTGGGAGAAGCCCCTCATCGCAATCAACCACCTGGAGGCGCACCTCTATGCCAACTGGATCGACGAAGATGGCGGCGACACGCCCCCGTTCCCGCTGCTCGGCCTGATCGTCTCGGGCGGCCACACCGACCTCGTCGTCATGCGGGGCCATGGCGAGCTGATGCGCATCGGACGCACGCTCGATGACGCCGCGGGCGAAGCGTTCGATAAGGTGGCGCGCCTGCTCGGCCTCGGCTTCCCCGGCGGCCCGGCGATCGAACGCGCCGCGGAAGGCGTCGCTCCGGCGAAGAACGTCAGCCTTCCACGCGCCTGGCTGGGCGAGAGCGATAACTTCAGCTTCAGCGGTCTTAAGACCGCCGTGCTGCACGTCGCGCGCGGCGAGAAGGGCGCTCCGCCATCCGTAGCGGAGACCGCGGCGTCGTTCCAGGAGGCCGTCATCGATGTCCTTGTTGGCAAGACGCTCCGCGCGGCTGATCGCGAGAACGTGCGCGCCGTCCTGCTCTCGGGCGGCGTCGCAGCGAACGGGCCGCTCCGTGAAACCCTCTCCAAGCGCTCCCCGGTGCCGGTGTTCGTACCGTCGCGCGCACTCTGCACCGACAACGGCGTGATGATCGGCGCCTGCGGGTACTATCGATACAGCGCCGGCCGCGCGGGCTTGGACCTCGACGTCGCGCCCAGCCTACCCGTGGCGTGACTCTCCTACGAGAGCGCGCAGCGCCCGCACCCGCCCTGCGTGCACTCCGACTTGTAGAGCGCGAGCAAGCCTTGCTGACGCCGAGCCGTCAGCGCGAGAGGCTTGCCGTCGCTTCGCAAGTTCGTCTCCAGAAAGCTCAACCCGCCGTAGCGCGCGGGCCGCGGCAACTCCGCGTACCGTTGGAACACCAGCTCCTCTATGTCACCCTGTGCCTGCATGCCTGCGACGGCCGCTACCCATGGCAGCACGGCGTTCGTGAGCAGCTCGATGGCGCGCGAGCGTCCGATCAACGGCGCGGCAATGAACGCCAAGATCAGGTCTCGTGGGGACAACGTGACGAGCGCCGCCGCGTCCGGCGTTTCCACGAACAGCGCCCTGTGCCGCGCGAGCAGCGCCGCCAGCCCTGCCATGCGCCGGGCGGGATGGTTCGCCGGGCGGCCCGCGTGCCCCTCAAGAAGCGCTCCAGCCTTGTTCACGATCAGCTCCTCGACGGCGCGCGCATCCCGCGTTCCGGGACCAAGCACGACCGCGATCTCGTCCCAGGACACTCGTTCAGCGAGTGCCGTCATTAGGGCGGCGTTTCCGCCGTAACCGAGTCCCTCCAGCGCTGCCCGGAACAGCGCCTCGGGTGGCCCGAAGCGTTCGATCTGGTCTGCCAGGGCGGCGATGCGCTCACGGAAGCGCTGTTCGCCCCACTCGTCCAGCAAGCCCAGTACCGAGTCTGGCCCGAGCCGGGCGATCGCGTCGTGGCAGGGCTCCCGCCACAGGCGCGGGGCCGACAGCCAGGCGCCTAGCTCGCGCGCGCGTTTGCGCACCCAGGCCGCCAGCGCGACGATGGCGACGCGCCGGCCGCAGGCGAGCAGTGTTTCCTCGTCCGAATCATCTTCGAAGACGACGTGCAGGACGACGCGGTCGTAGCGGTGGTCGCGTTCGTGGCCGTGCGCGCGGAAGTCGCTGGCGCGCACGTGCAGTTCGATGTCGCCGCGCAGGACGGTACCCGAAGGAGGGACGATGATCGCGTCCCGAAAGTCCGGCCCGGCGCCGCGCCCGGCGCGTCCCGGATGCAGGACGCGCACCGGCGCGCCCGCGCGCGTGACGAGCGCCGCGGCGGGAAATCGCTGGCCCGCCCAGAGCGTGGCGAGATCGGCCTCCGTGAGGGGCAACGGCTCCTTCGCTTCGCTCGAGGAAGGGCATGGGCCAGGGGTCACGGAGCCGCTGGTTCCTGGCCGCTGATCCCTCGTGCGCGCGTTCGGTAGACGATACGCTTCGCGCTGCTCGCGAACGGCGGTTACGACCACCGCGTCCGACCTAGACTGCTGGACAGCACTACTTCCCGTACTTCGGCCTTGCGCGCTCGGCGACCATGCTGAGCAGCTTCTCCGACGCGCCGCGCGGCTGGTACGCGCCCGTCTCCCACTCGCTGACAGTCTGCTGGCGTACGTTCAACTCGTCGGCGAGCTGTCGCTGTGTCAGGCCAAGGCGCTCCCGTAGTGCGCGGACGGTTCGCGCGTCCCACGCGGGCGCGGGCTTGCGGCGTCTTGGGCGGTATTCGGTCTTGCCCACGGAGTCAATGCTACACGCTACCGTGTAGCGCCGTCAAGCGCCGAAACCCCAGCCGCCGGGTTTGTCTCCAACGAGTTGGCGCGCCGCTTCGTACGGGTCGAGCTGGCGGGCGGCAACGGCGCTGACGAGCCTCTCGAGGCGGCCGTCTTGATTGTTCTTCTGCACGATCTCCGCAAGCAGCCGCTGGCGCGCAGCCGCGAGCACCTGGCGGCGCGCGCGATCGAGGCGGAGCGTCTCAAGCTCGCCGGAGGAGGCAAGCTTGCGCTTGTGCGCCTCGATTGCATCGGCCAGCTCGGCGACGCCTTCGCGCTTCGTCGCGATGGTGCGGAACACGGGCACGTCGAGGCGGCCGCGCGAAGCGAGGTTGGTCATCGCTTCGAGCTGGGCGACGACGGCGTCGGCGCCGGGGAGGTCAGCCTTGTTCACGACAAGCACGTTGGCGACCTCCATGATGCCCGCCTTCATCGCCTGGACGTCGTCGCCGCCGGCCGGCGTTAGGACGAGCACTGTCGTCTCGGCTGCGGACGCGACTTCGACTTCGTCCTGGCCCGCGCCGACGGTCTCGATCAGGACAACGTCCTTCTTCGCCGCGTCGAGCACGGCGGCAACTTCCGCGGTCGCGGGCGCGAGGCCCCCTAGCTCGCCCCGTGTCGCCATGCTGCGCACGAACACCTCGGGGTCGCGGAAGAGCTCCTGCATGCGGATGCGGTCGCCCAGGATCGCGCCGCCCGAGTACGGGCTCG
>JBKKBW010000475.1:0-4700 GCA_046713635.1 Dehalococcoidia bacterium | reverse complement strand
TGTCACCAGCTCATGTACGAAGGCAAGGCGCCCGAAGGCAACATGGCTATCCTTGTGAACGCCACGAAGCCCGGGATGACGGATATCACGTAGCACTTCTGCGAGGAGGACCGCGAATGATCTGCCCACGATGCGATGCGGAGCTAGTCGAACGCGAGCGCTCCGGCATCACGATCGATTTCTGTTCGAGCTGCCGGGGCGTCTGGCTCGATCGCGGAGAGCTCGAAAATCTCGTTTCCCGCGAGCAAACGTTCTACGACGATCGAGATCGAGACCGCGCCGACGGGCCCAACCGCGGCCAACGGGATCGCGATCAGCGCGACCGCGACGACAACGACGATAATGATGACGGACCCGGTGGCTTTCTGCGGAACATCATGGACATGGTTGGTGGAGGCAGTTAATGGCGGACGATGTCCTCGGCGTGAAGGTTGGCGACAAGGCCGAATTCATGAAGTCCGTCTCGGAAGTTGACATCGCGAAGTTCGCCGAAGTCACCGGCGACAACCAGCCGCTGCACCTCGATGACGCGCACGCAGCCAAGACGCGCTTCAAGAAGCGCATCGCGCACGGCATGTTGAGCGCCGGGTTCATCTCGGCAGCCCTTGGAACGAAGCTCGCGCCGCACGCCACGGTCGTCTACCTGAGCCAGTCGATGCGCTTCCGAGCGCCCGTCTACCCCGGCGACACCGTGACAGTCCAGCTCGAAGTCAAGACGATCGATTCGGAAAAGCGCTTCGTCACCTGCTCCACCACCTGCGTAAACCAGTCCGGCGAGACGGTTACAACGGGTGAGGCGCTGGTGATGCTGGACGCGCTCAGCTAACTACGCGGGCCCTGCCCCGTTCTGGCTGGACGCCCATTGCCGGTACAGCTCTGCGTACTGCCCGCGCCGGGCGACCAGCTCCTCGTGCGTGCCGTCCTCGACGACACGGCCGCCATCCACGACCAGCACGCGATCGACGTGCTCCGCTGTGCTGAGCCGGTGCGCTACGACAATCGTCGTGCGATCTGCAAATAGGCGACGCATTGCATGTTCTACGAGCGCCTCGGTGCCGGGATCGACGTTCGATGTCGCTTCGTCCAGGATCAGCACCGGCGGGTCGGCGAGGAACGCGCGCGCCAGCGAAACGAGCTGCTTCTCCCCCGCCGAGAGCCGCGACCCTCGATAGCTGACCTTCGTTTCATACCCCTCCGGCAACGACTCCATGAAGCCGTCGATGCCCAACTCCCGGCAGGCGTGTCGCGCGTCATCCGGCGTCGCGTCCGGGCGGCCGAACAGCACGTTCTCCTCGATCGTGCCGCTAAACAGAAAGCCCTCTTGCGGTAGCATCGTTACAGCGTGGCTATGATCGGCGAGCCGCAGCGCGCGCAGGTCGATGCCGTCGAGCAGCACGCGGCCGGCCGTCGGGTCGTAGAAGCGCATGACCAGCCGCGCGATCGTCGATTTGCCTGCGCCCGTTGCACCCACCAACGCGACACGCTGGCCCGGCTCGATCGTCAGATCAACGTTATGCAGCACCTCGACCTCGGCGTTGTAGGCGAAGCTCACGCGCTCGAGCTCGATGCGGCCGCGAACAGGCCGCGCGAGCGCCACGGGCACAGCCGGCTCCTGGATCGAAGGCTCCTCTCGTAACAGCCCGAACACTTTGTTCAACGCAGCGGACCCGGACTGGATCTGGTCGTACACTTGCGCGAGTTGTTGGATGGGGAAGAAGATGAACCCCAGGTAGAGGATGAACGCCGCAATCGTTCCGACGCTCGCCGTCTCACCAAACACGCCCCGGCCACCGAAGTACAGGATCAGCGCAACTGCCGCGCCGCCTAGCCACTCGGTGAACGGTATGTACATCGCCGATAGCCGCGTTGTCCACAGGTTTGCCTCATAGTTGGCTTCGTTGATCTCGCCGAAGCGCTCCATGTTGTGCTGCTCGCGCGCGTACGCTTGCACTACGCGCATTCCGGCGAACGTTTCCTGCATGTGTATCAGTACGTCGGCGATGCGATCGCGCACCGCGTCATACGCGCGCGCCGAGTAGATGCGGAAGACGGCCGTGGCGATGACGAGCGGCGGGATGACGGCCAGGCTGACTAGGGAGAGCTGCCAGCTCAGTATGAATAGAATGATGATTGTCCCGATGAGCAGCAGGAGCGCCTGCACCAGCATCGAGAATGCGCTGTTCAGCACTTCGCTGATCGCCACCATGTCAGCCGTCATGCGCGCGATCAGCCGGCCCGAGTTTTCGCGGTCATAGAACGACATCGATAGCCGCTGGAAGTGTGCGAACAGCCGGATGCGCAGATCACGCACGAAGCGCTGGCCGACCGCCGCGACGCTGTACGTGCTTAGCGCCTGGAAGAAGTAGCCGCCAATCGCGATGAGCCCGAATGCGATCGCGGCGTACATCAGCGCCCCTGTGTCGTCTTTTCGCAGGCCCTCGTCGATCGCATAGCCGATCGCGATTGGGCTGGCGAGCGCCGCGCCTGCCCATAGGCACAGCGCAACCGTCGCGACCAGGATGCCGGGCCAGCGAGGCGCGAGCATTCGCAGCGCGCCCGACAAGCCTCCAGACGGAGGCCGCGCGGCTCGTTGTAGGGCCGTCATGTTGTTGCCATCGCTAGCTGTCCGAGCACTTCTCCGTACGCCGCGTTACCTAACATCAGCTCCTCATGCCGGCCCATCGCGGCCACCTTGCCGTCCTCCATCAGAACGACCTGATCGGCCAGCGAGATCGTCGACAGCCGGTGCGAGATGATGATCGTCGTCCGCCCCTCCATCACGCGCCGCAGCGCGGAGCGGATCTCCTCCTCCATCCGCACGTCAACGCTCGATGTCGCGTCGTCCAGGATCAGCACGCGCGGCTGCATCAGCACCGCTCGCGCGATCGCGATTCGCTGTCTCTGGCCGCCGGACAACGAGTGGCCCTGCTCGCCGACGACGGTGTCGTAGCCATCCGGCGTCTCGTCAATGAACTCGTACGCTTGCGCGAGCTGTGCTGCGCTGTCGATCTCGTCGTCGGACGCGTCGAGCCGCCCGTAGGCAATGTTGTTGCGCACGCTGTCGGAAAAGAGGAACGTGTCCTCGAATACGAGCCCGACGTTCCGGCGGAGCTCGTGCAGCTTCAGGTCGCGGATATCGACACCATCGATCGTAATCGAGCCGCCATCGATGTCGTAGAAGCGCGGCAGCAGGCGAGCAACGGTCGACTTGCCGCAGCCCGTCGGCCCGACCAACGCGACGGCCATGCCTGCGGGTACACGAAGAGAGAAGTCGCGCAGCACCGGGCGGTCCGGCAGGTAGGAGAAGTTCACGTGCTCGAACGCGACTTCGCCGCCGCCGCTTGGCAACGGTCGCGCGTGCGGCCGTTCGCGCACCGTGGGCTCCTCACGCAACACGTTCCACACCCGCGCCGCCGACGTGATCGCCCGCTGGCCGCTCGCGACCTGTTCGCCCAGCATCTGCACCGGCCAGATCAGCATGTTCATGAACTGTAGGAACGTGATGAACGTACCGATCGTCACGTTTCCCTGGATCACCAGCCAGCCACCGTATGCCACCACCACGAGCTGTCCCACCTGCGGTAGTAACGAAAACAGGGGTGTGTAGATCGTGCGCAGACGCGTGACTTCCATGTTGTCCGTGTAGATGTCACCCGCAGCGCGCTCCATTTTCGTGATCTCGTGTTCCTCGCGGCCGAATGACCGCACCAGCCGCGCGCCAGCCACATTCTCCTCCACCACGCCAGCCAGGTTGCCTAGTCCCTGCTGTACGCGGGCGGTAGCGGGGAACAGCTTGGTGAAGAAGTGCGTCGTAATAAAGAAGACCATTGGATAGACGCAGATCGCAGCGACGGCCAGCCCGGCGTGGACGTACAGCATGAACCCGAATGCTCCAATCGCCATCAGCAACGCCGCGAGGTTGATCGGTATCGCCACGACGAATTGCTGGATCTCGTGCAGGTCCGCGCTGCCGCGCGACATGAGCTGCCCTGTGCTGGTCGTGTCGTGGTAGTCGAACGAGAGGCGGTTCACGCGATTGTAGAGCGCACTTCGAAGATCCGCCTCGATGCGATAGCTGGTGCGGAACGCAAAGTACCGGCGCACTGCGGCCGCCAGACCCTGGACACCGGCCGCCAACAGAATCGCCAGGCAGAGCGAGCTCAGCAGCCCGACATCGACGCCACGGTCGTTGTCGATTGCGCGGTCGATGGTGATGCCGGTCAGGATCGGTACGGCCAAGCGCGCAACACTCCACACCAGCGCGCAAAACAAGCCGCTGGCCAGAGACGGCCATTCGGCCCGCAGACGACGGGCGATAAGGCTCGTACCAGCGCGAGGTTGGAGTTCTTCGCTTCTCATGATCAAAGGCAAGCCGGTGTTGGAACGCTTCGCAGTTTAGCGAACGCCTGTGCTTAGCGCGAAGCAGGCTCTGGTGACAGCTAGGTGACTAGTGGGAGCCCCGCCGTCGATTCGTTCGTAGCATGGTCCCGCGGCAGGTGGCGGCTCCGCAGTGGCAGGGATAGAGCTTCACCCACTGCGCCGAGGGCCGTCCGTCGCGTTTATAGCAGTAGTCGTAGGTCAGCTCGACACCCGGCTGCACGTTCTTGATCGCCTCGATGAACACCCGCCCGTCCTTTATGTAGGACGCGCAGTTCGGCTCGCACGAGTGTGTGAAGAAGCGAGCTTCGTTGCCCAGACGG
>JBKKBW010000474.1:0-4540 GCA_046713635.1 Dehalococcoidia bacterium | reverse complement strand
CACCACCATCCCCAACCTCTCTCCAAGCCCCCCCGACCGCCGAGAGACCGCTCGGCGGCAAAGGACCTACCAACCAGAAGTTCTCTTCAATGAGGGGCAACCGCCGACGCTTCCGATAAGAGGGCCGAAACGCCTCTACACCGACTTCGACTATGAGCGCGACGAGTTCGTCCTGCTGCTAGAGGATCTCTCTAACAGGCGCTTCGGTGATCTTGTAGAAGGCTGCACTTTTGTCGAGGCGTCGAGCGTCGTTAGCGAGATCGCGCGCCTTCACGCCAGCACCTTGGAAAGCGATGCACTGCGACGTCTCGGCTGGTTGCCGCCTCAGATCGATGGCATCGAACGGCAACTCGCGCTATACGGTGATGCTTGGCCTGTCTTCGTCGAACGCTTCGGCTCTGCCCTTGATACCAGCACTGTTGCGGGACTGGCGACGGTCGACCGCCGCGTCGCCGCTCAGCTCGATCGCTTCCGAGAGATGCCGTCTGTATGGTCCACGGTGATGTGAAGCTCGATAACATTGCGTTCGGGTTCGACGAGATCGTGATTATCGATTGGGGGGCGATCGTGCTAGGTGCCGGGGTTTGGGACGTAGCGCACTTCGTGGCCGGTAACCTGACAACTGACGTTCGCAGACGCCACGACGCTGATCTCCTACGGCTATATCACGCGCGACTCGCGGACCTGGGCGTGGAGAACTACTCGTTTACCCGCTGCTTGCAGGACTATAACCTACAGTTGTTGGCTTGCTGGCTCCGGAGAGTAAACGCTAGTGGCCGTTTCGACTATACAGGAGCGGCAAACGAAAGAGTTCGCGTTTGGTCGCAGCGACTTGTCGCTGCAATGCTGGACGCAGGAGTCATCGAAGGCGTAGCCGACTAAAGCAACAGGAGGTGGCCAGATGTACGAGTACATCATTCGCAAAGCAACGAACGAAGTTCGCCTAGAGGAGCAGATTAACCTCGCGGCCGCCGAGGGATGGGAGGTCGTAAAGTACACGATACGACCCGCGGGCGGCATCTTTTTCTTCATCTTTGGTGCGCTTTGGGCCGATCACTTCGTCATGTTGCGCCGCCGCAAGGTGGAGTAAGAGGCTCACGGCCATCTGCGAAGGCCCCTCCGGGTCGGGCTGCTCCTCGTGGAAGGTCAGCTTCGCGCGTGGGCTAACCGCCACCTCGCAGTTCCTGGTCGCGCTTCGCCATGTAAGCCTCATAGCGCGCGACCTGCTGCTCGCTCATCCAGTCCGGCCGGACACGATGCCCGGCGGTCGAGATGTGGTTCTCCTCGACTTCCTCGGTGTACTCCCAGGCATGCCCGCGAGAGATCGAAAGCACCTCGTTCAGCTCGCCGGCGTGGTACGACCAGTGCGTCGACACCATGACGACGATGTCGAACAGCGGGGCTGTCCCACGCCAGTGGCAGGGACGTGGCGCATCGAAGTCTTCGTCTGGCATGACTGACAGCGAAGCCTTCCATGCCTCGAAGGACTTCCTGGCCCACGCCTCGACCTCGTCCACGTAGTCCTGAGACGCATCGATCGTGTCCCGAAGGCCTCGCGGCCAGTCGATAGCAACCCAATGCTTCGGCGCTTCGTCGAACGCGTACGAGTGATAAACGTGGCTCCACGCTGCGGCGTGCTTCAGTATGCCCAGCACGGATCGGTATCCACCGCCGGGGTCCAGCGCCTCTTCCAACGTGAGACCCTTGAGGTTGCCGATGAACGTCTGGCGCGCGTTCTCTACCGCGGCAATGGCTAGCTCCGCTCTCGTCCGCATGGCGCTTAGTCTATCGCAAGCGCGGTGCTATCATGCTGCCGCTGTTGGAACGCATCAATCCGCCCGCGAGGGTGATCATAAGGAGGCGGCTACATGTACGAGTACATCATCCGCAAGGGATCAAGCGAAGCGCACTTGGAGCGCATAGTGAACGCCGCGGCGGAAGCAGACTGGGAACCCATAAGCTACGCTATCCGGCCATCGGGTGGCATCTTCGTTTTGATCCTGGGTTCCTTCTGGGCCGATCACTTCGTCATGCTGCGACGGCGTAGAACGGAGTAGCTGTAGGGCGCATGGGCATGCGCCATGGAGCCTCCAGGTCGTGTAGTAGGGGCGCACGGCGGCGCCCAGGTGTCTTAGCCTGCCGCGGCTGTATCCGCCACCGGCAGCGACCAGCCCTTGTTGACGCCGTTCATGCGCAGCACGCCAAAGATCCGCGTGCGCTGTCCATCAGACCACGTGAGCAGGTTGCCCGCTGCCCCGTAGAGCCGGTAGTGCATCGGCTGGCTGGCGTCCTTCGGGATGTGCAGCAGCTCCTCGCCACCCTTGCAGGTTATCGAGAGGCCGCGCGGAAACGGCTGGAAGCCGTTCGATTCAGCGGTCAGCGTCCCTTGCGAGTCGTAGAGCCGGTACGCAAGGAACTCAGCGCCGTCCACGTCCGATGCCATTTCTAGCACCGCCTCACCTGAGATCGAGTCCACAAACGCCGTGTGGCTGCCAACGTGTCGTTGTCCTGCCCGCATGGAGTACTCCTCCCCGGTTCGAACCCCTGATTTGGCTAGCGGCGTCCGCGACGCCCCGGCTTCCCACCGAACGGACGCTCGACTGCGATGTCGAGCGTCCGTCCGCTGAGTTGCGTTCCTCGAAGTGCTTCGACGGCTGCGTTGGCCGCGTCTTCATCGGTCTCCACGTAGGCAATGCCGCGCCGCGCCATGTAGCGCAGCGCAGTGATCTTGCCATACTGCTCGAACATCGACCGGAGGTCGCTGTCCTTCATGCCGGCTGGCAAGTTCCCGACGAAGATCGTAGCCAAGTGTGCGCCCTCTCTCCCAAAAGTTCCCCTTCCCTTGGCCCCGCTCTCGAGCGAAGCGAAGGGGAGGGGTAGGGTTAGTCGTCTGTCGTCTAGTAGCGCGAGCGTGCTGGCGCGCGCTTCGTGAAGCAGGAGCTGCAGTAGACCGGCTTGTCGCCTCGCGGCTCGAACGGTACTTCTGTGTCCTTGCCGCACTCTGAGCAAACGACGGCGTGCATCTCACGCGGGCCTCGGCTGTAGCCGCCACCCCCGCCACCGCCGTAGCCGCCCCCGTCGCCTCGTTCCGCCTTGCGAGCGGCCCGGCACGATGGACAGCGCTTCGGCTCCGTGTATCCCTTTCCTGAGAAGAACTCCTGGTCGTCAGCCGAAAAGGTGAACGACTGTCCGCAGTCCTGACAGGTTAGGGTCTTGTCTGTGTATGCCACGTATGGCCTCCTTATATGGTTCCAGGCCATCGGGTGCGAAACGAGCAAAGATCGTGAGGCAGTTGGAGGGCGAGGAAATCTCGTAGATGGTTTACAGTACCACATGCGCGCTACTGCAACAAGCCAATCTGGGCCGACATCGTATCTGAGACTATACTGGGCCATATGCTGCACGTTTGGGACCTCTGGTACCCCGATGCGGCCGCGCAGGGGTTGTCGTTTGCCCGCGGCCGCCTGGACGCGACGGACAAGCTGCTCGTCCATGCCGCGCCACCCGCGCTGCGCGTCGAAGTGCAGAGCGAGAAGGGCGAACTCATTGCGTTCGCCGACCAGCTCAAGCGCACGGAAGAGTCGCCGATCACGCTGCTCGAGCTCTCCGGGCACTCCGTAGCCAGACGCGACCTCTGGCCGGACGGCTCACACGTTGGGCTGCCAGTACTGCTTGGCGGCGGCGAAGTGGGTATCCTCGTCTCGTGGTGGAACTCGCCCGCGCGCGACGAGTGGCGCTGGCGCGTCGAGCTCTACAATCACGCATAGCGCGGAAGTGGCGGCGCGCATGGCGCGCTACACTGCTCCCGCCATGATCGAGCAGCTTCGGCAGTCGCTCGGCACCCATAACCCCAAGCGCATCGAGCGTGTCGGCATGCTGCGCGCGGCCGTCCTTATTCCGCTCTACGAGAGAGACAACGCCCACCATGTGCTGCTACAGGTGCGCACCGAGCTGGTGGAGCACCACAAGGGCCAGATCAGCTTCCCGGGCGGCGCGCAGGACGAAGGCGATGTCGACTTGCTCATGACCGCTCTGCGTGAGACCGAGGAGGAGATCGGCCTCGCTCGAGAGGACGTGGACGTCCTCGGCCAGCTCGATGACATCGTCACCATCACCGACTTCATCGTCACGCCGTACGTCGGCGTCGTCACGCGGCCCGCGCCGTATCCGTTCGCGCCCAGTGGCTTCGAGGTCGCGGAGCTGCTCGAAGTGCCGGTGCCTCACCTGCTCCATCCGGACACGCTGAACCACGAGCCCGTCCCTTGGCGCGATCGACTCGTCGCGCCGCCGTCCTACTCGTTTGGTGACCACGTCATCTGGGGCGCCACAGGGCGCCTCCTGCAGCGCTTCCTAGGGCATGTCGATGGGGGCGGGCTTGGCTAGCGACTCAGTAACAGCCGTCCTGCTCCTCTCCTGTCCTGACCAGAAGGGGCTGGTCGCGGATGTATCCGAGTTCCTCTACAAGAACGACGGCAACATCATTCACGCCGATCAGCACACCGATCTCGTGGAGGGGGTTTTCCTCCAGCGTGTCGAGTGG
>JBKKBW010000473.1:0-2357 GCA_046713635.1 Dehalococcoidia bacterium | reverse complement strand
GCCCAACGTCGATGATCACGAGACGCTTCGGCTTGTCCGGGTGCTCGTACGCAAATCGGGCGCCGGACAGCCCGCCGAGCGATAGGCCCATCACGATCGGCTTGTCCCAACCGAGATGATCGATAAGCGCTGCGATGTCGTTCGCGTGATCGGCGTGCGAGTACGCGCCCTCGTCCGACCAGGCGCTGTCGCCGTGACCGCGCAGATCGATCGCGACGACGTCGAACTCGCGCTTAAGCGCGACCGCGGTCAGGTCCCACGAGTGCGCGTTCTGCATGCCGCCGTGGAGCAGCAGCAACGGCTGATTGCCCTTCGTGCCCCAGGCGATGTAGTGGATCTGCAGTCCGTTCAGCTTGGCGAACTCGTCGCGCCAATCGATCTCCGACTTGTCGAGCCCCAGGCCGGCCTCCACCGAGGCGGCGTGCAGCGTGTCGATTTGTTGATCACGAGTTAGTAGCATTGCGCTCTATCGTACAGAACTTAGTTGTTCTCTGGAAACAAGGTTTGCAGCAACAAGCTGGCGCAGTCGCCCGACGATCGATTGGTCGTGTCTACGTTCGCATCGAAGGCAACGCCGTCGTATAACGTCAATGCCTGCTGTTCCGCCCAACCCTTCAAACGATCCGGTCGGCTGGCTTCGCGCTGGCGTAGCGTCTCCGTCGAACAGCGCACCGCCACCACTTTCGTGTCCGGGATGCCGCGGAGAATCGAAAAGCAGCGATCGCGTAGAACAGGATCGACAGGGAGGGAGCCATTGACGACCGTGTCTATACCGCTCCGGCCGAAGACCGCGATGGATTCATGCATGGCCACGATAAAACGCTTCTTGAAGTCGTCGTCACATTCGGCGAAGCGCTGCGGCGCAATTGTTGGAATAGATCGGTCCGCCTCGATGAGTAGCAGAGGCCTAGGCCAGAGGATCTGGAGTGCCTGAGCGATACTCGTTTTTCCAGATGACGATGTGCCGAAGAGGACGATAAGCATTCGAGCTAGTCGGTTCGCAGCACCATCGCGCCGCACTGCGGTCCGTGGCCGTTTGAAACGACGGCGACCTTCGCGTCCGGCACCTGCCGTTCGCCGCACTCGCCTCGGAGCTGTTGCACGGCTTCGGCGAGCATGCCCAGGCCGTGGAGACGTCCCGCCGCGAGCTGGCCGCCGTGCGTGTTCAATGGCAGGGTACCGCCCGGCCCGATCGTCTTGCCGCCGCCGATGAAGCCGCCCGCCTCGCCGATGCCGCAGAAGCCGAGCGCCTCCAGCCATGAGAGCGTGATGTGCGTAAAGCCGTCGTACAGCTCGGCCACGTCGACGTCCTTGGGCGTGAGCGAAGAGCGGCTCCATAGCCGTTCGCTACAACGACGCGTCGCGCCGAAGAGGAAGTCCTCGGCCTGGAGCCAGTCGGGTGTTGGGCCGGTGGCGGCAGCGAAGGCATCGACGACGACGGGAGGCTTCGCGAGATCGCGGGCGCGTTCTGCGGTCGTCATGACGACGGCGGTTGCACCGCTGACGGGGTAATCACAGTCGAGCAGGTGCAGCGGGTCGGCCAGCACGCGCGAGGCCAGGTAATCGTCCATCGTGATCGGCTCACGTAGTACCGCTGCTTCGTTCATCGATGCCCAGCGGCGCGCGTTGATCGCGATGCACCCGTAGTCCTCGATCGCGCCGCCGAGCTCATCGATCCGGCGGCGCATCATCATGCCGATGGCGGGGATGATCGGGAAGTAGCCGTAGGGCATGGTGAACTGGAACGACTCGATCATCGCAGTCGCGGCAGCGCCGCCACCACCGGCACGCGCCGAGCCGGTATTGCCAGCCGCCTCTGAGATCGCGCGAAAGACGAGGGCCGTCTCGCACCCGCCCGAACTGATCGCCATCGCGGCGGCAAGTGCGCCTGCCAGGCCCGAAGGCCCCATCGCGCCGAGGTCGGCGTACGCGGCCAGGTCCGGGATGCCGAGCGACTGCTGGATGTACTGGCAGTCGGGCGAGTCCCAGCCGAACTGGTACTCGAAGACAGCGTCGATGTCTGCGGGGCGAAGGCCGGAGTCGTCGACGGCGTTCCGGCAGGCGTCGAGGGCGAGCTGGTTGACATGGGGCGAGGGGCCCCTTGTGACCGAGGACTGCCCAACACCAACGACTGCTGACGTGCGCATGGGTCAGCGGGCCGTCGCGCGCCGGAACTGTGGCACGGTGTGCTCCTCGCGGTCCTCGAACGTGGCTTCGACCGGCATGCCGATGGCAAGGTCTTCGTTCGCGCAGTCCACGATATTCGCGAGCATGCGCAGCCCCGGCTGCTCTTCCAGCTCCACCAGCGCTAGGTTGTAGGGCATGTCGTCCGCGAAGGCGGGGTGAAAGAGGTGATG
>JBKKBW010000472.1:0-5880 GCA_046713635.1 Dehalococcoidia bacterium | reverse complement strand
ACGTACATCTACCCGCCGCGTCCGTCGCTGCGACTGGGCGCGGACCTGATCACCTACTGTGCGAAGTACGCGCCCAAGTTCAACTCAATCAGCGTCAGCGGCTACCACATCCGCGACGCCGGCTCGACCGCCGCGCAGGAGATCGGCTTCGCCTTCTCGAACGCCATCGCCTATATCGAGGCGTGTCAACGATCCGGCGTCAGCGTCGATGAGATCGCGCCGCGCATCTCGTGGATCTTCAACACGCATAACAACTTCTTCGAGGAAGTCGCGAAGTACCGCGCGCTCCGCCGCATGTGGGCACGGCTCATGCGCGAACGCTTCGAGGCGAAGGACGAGAAGTCGTGGCTGCTCCGGACGCACGTCCAGACCGGCGGCGCGACGCTCACCGCGCAGCAGCCGGAGAACAACATCGTCCGCGCCGCGATCCAGGCGCTCGCGTCAGTGCTCGGCGGCGTGCAGTCGCTCGCGCTGTCCTGCTACGACGAAGCGCTCGCCATCCCGACCGAAGAGGCGCAGCGCATCGCGCTGAGAACGCAGCAGGTCATTGCGCACGAGACCGGCGTCACGGACACCGCCGACCCGCTCGCCGGCTCCTACTTCGTCGAGGAGCTAACGAACGAGATCGAGAAGCGCGCGCAAGAGTTGCTCGACCGCGTCGAGGACATGGGCGGCTCCGTCGCGGCGATCGAATCGGGATACATGCAGCAGGAGATCCAGGAAGCCGCCGTCAAGCAGCAGCAGGAAGTCGAAAGCGGCCGGCGCGTCGTTGTTGGCGTCAACCGATTCCGCACGGACGGCAGCCAGCCGAAAGCGATCTTCCGCGTCAACACGGAAGCCGGCCGCGCGCAGATGGAGCGCGTCGAGCGCCTGCGCGCCTCGCGGAACAGCGATGCCGTTACCATGTCGCTCGCTCGCCTGAACGAAGCCGCGCGCGGCGAAGACAACCTCATGCCATCGATCCTCGAGGCGGTCAAGGCGTACGCAACGCTCGGCGAGATCTGCGGCGAGCTCCGCACCGTCTTCGGCGAGTACCGCGCCCCGACCGTGGTCTAATGGGCCCGTTTCCCGCTTCCACGTCCCTCTGCTAGACTGAATCCCGCTTGCCGCTGAGCGGGTGCTGCCAGGCTGAAGCCTGGCCCTCGAATCTATTTGGGAGGGACAAACTTGGAACCAACAAGGCTGGACGGACAGGTCGCCATCGTCACCGGCGCCTCGCGCGGCATCGGGCGCGCCTGCGCGAAGGAGCTCGCCGCTTGGGGCGCAGCGGTCGTCGTGAACTACTTCCAAAGCGAGGCACCCGCAAAGGAGCTCGCCGCCGAGATCACGAGTGCGGACGGCAAGGCGATCGCCGTGCGCGCCGAGGTCGGCAAGCCGGACGAAGTCAACGCGATGGTCGAGAAGACGATTTCGGAGTTCGGGCAGATCGACATCCTGGTGAACAACGCGGGCGTCAATCGCGACCGCACGCTCCGCCGCATGTCGGCAGACGAGTGGAACGAAGTCATCAACACGGACCTGAACAGCGCGTTTTACTGCACCAGCGCCGTCCTCCCCCACATGACAGAGCGCAACTACGGGCGCATCATCAACATGTCCAGCATCATCGGCCAGATGGGCAACACGGGCCAGTCGAACTACGCCGCCGCGAAGGCTGGCCTGATCGCGTTCACGAAGTCGGCGGCACAGGAGCTGGCGCGATTCAACATCACGGTGAACGCGATGTGCCCTGGCTTCGTCGAGACCGACATGGTGATCGCTCTCAGCGACGAGGTGAAAGCAGCCCTGATCGCGAAGATACCGATGGGCCGCTTCGGCAAGCCAGAGGAGGTCGCCTCCTTCGTGCGCTACCTCTGCACCGAAGGCGACTGGATCACGGGACAGCAGTTCAACCCCAACGGCGGCATGTACATGTAGCTCGGCCCGGGTGGTGGACTCGACGTAGGGAGGGAGAACAATGACGACGACACAAGCGCGAACATATCCGGTCAATCCGGCCGAGATCACCGCCGAGTGGCTCACGAGCGCGCTCCGCCAGAGCGGCGCGATCAAGGATGCTACCGTCACGTCGTTCGACGCGAAGGTGATTGGAGAAGGCGCCGGCTTCATGGGAGAGCTCGCGAAGCTCTCGCTCACCTACGACAAGGCGGAGCCGGACGCGCCGCAATCGCTCATCGGCAAGTTCCCGGCGGCCGCAATGGAGAACCGCGGCGTCGCCATGTTCTTCCGCTTCTACGAACGCGAGGTTAACTTCTACGAGCAGATCGCCGAGCAAGTCGAGTTGCGCACGCCCCGCTGCTACTTTAGTGCCTTCGAGCCGTCCAACGGCGACTACCTGCTGCTGCTCGAAGACATGGCGCCCGCCATTGTGGGCGACCAGATCGCCGGTTGCTCGGTGAACCTCGCCCAGCTAGCGATCGTCGAGCTGGCGAAGTTCCACGCCACGTGGTGGAACAGCCCTGAGCTGGACAAGCTGGACTGGATGCCAGGCTACGACGCGGAATGGTACATCCAGGCCGTCGAGGACGGCTACGCGCAGGCCTGGGAGCCGTTCGTCGAGTTCACGAAGGACTACCTATCCCCAGAGATGGCAGGCGTCTGCAAACGCTTTGGGATGAGCGTCCGTAAGGTCATGAATATCGTCGGCAGAGAAATGCCAACGACGATCGTCCACGGCGACTTCCGCCTCGACAACCTGTTCTTCGCTTCGCCGCAGGGCGGGTCACCGTTCGCCGTGATCGACTGGCAGTTATCGAGCAAGGGCGGCGGCATCTTCGACGTGGCGTATTTTGTCTGCGGTACGCTGCCCGAGGCCGAGCGCAAGGCTACCGAGCGCGATCTCGTCAAGCTCTACAATGACACGCTCATCGAGCACGGCGTCAAGGACTACAGTTTTGATCAGTGCTGGCACGATTATCGCCTGTCAGCGCTCTTCCTGCTCGGCTACTCCGTGATCGCGCTCGGCTCGCTGGACCATGCCAACGAACGTGGCGTAGAGCTCTTCACCACGATCTCGAAGCGCACGCTCGCCGCGATCACCGACCTCAAGTCGGCCGAACTGCTGCCGGAGTAGCTGCCGCGCGGCCCCGCTATCCGCACTTGCCCCTGTGGGATAAGATAGTGGCGCTATGGAACCACGGGTTCAGTACGGGCAGACCAAGGACGGCGTAAGCATCGCCTTCTGGACGCTCGGCGAGGGGCCGCCTCTCATCCAGATGCCGTCCGCGCCGATCGCCCCCTCGCTGCGCGCCTGGCAAACGCCGGAGGGCCGCCGCTGGTACGAAGGGTTGGCGAACGGCCGCACGCTGATCCGCTACGACAATCGCGGCTGCGGAGACTCTCAGCGCGACGCCATCGACTACTCCCTCGACGCCAGCATCCTCGACATGGAGGCGGCGGTCGACAAGCTCAAGCTCGATCGCTTCGTCCTCTTCGGCTACCTGGGCTCCGCGCCATCCGCCATCGCATACGCAGTTCGCTACCCGGAGCGCGTCTCACGCCTCTTGCTCTGGTGCGGCGGAGCGCGCGGAACCTCCATGACCTCAGACCGAAGAGATGCGATGGACACGCTACGGCAAACGGACTGGGAGTTCTTCACGGAGACCGTCGCGCTCTCCTGGTTTGGTTGGTCGGCAGCCGAGCAGGCGCGCCGTTACGCAGCATCACTCCGGGAGGGCACTTCATCGGAGGCGATGAAAGCAGTCATGGAGGCGAGCCAGGCGACCGACGTGACTGATCTCCAGCCGCAGGTATCCATGCCAACGCTCGTGATGCACCGGCGGGACGTGCGTATTCCACCCGTCGATGACAGCCGTGAGCTGGCGGCGCACATCCCGAACGCGCGCCTGGTCGTGTTCGAGGGAGATGCTGGCATACCGTACGTCGGCGAGATCGATCCCGTACTCGAAGCGATCGATGAGTTCCTGGCTGAGGACGCGCGACCCCAGCCGGCCACCGCGTCGGTTGCGCCCAGCGGCATGGTCACGATCCTCTTTACAGACATCGAGGACTCCACGAACCTGACGCAGCGGCTCGGCGACGCGAAGGCGCAGGAGCTTGTCCGCGCGCACAACAGCATCGTCCGCGATGCGCTACGCGCGCATGCGGGTAGCGAGATCAAGCACACCGGCGATGGCATCATGTCGTCGTTCAACACGGCCTCTGCCGCGCTCGACTGCGCGATCGCCATTCAGCGCGCCGTTGATCCTTCAGACCCCTCCCCTAGCCCCTCCCCCACGGGGGGAGGGGAACACCTTGCGATCCACATCGGCATCAACGCAGGCGAGCCCGTCGCCGAAGAGGACGACCTGTTCGGCACGTCCGTCCAGCTCGCGCGCCGCATCTGCGACCACGCGGAAGGCGCGGAGATCCTCGCGTCGAACGTTGTGCGAGAGATCGCGGCGGGCAAGGGCTTCCTTTTCTCCGACCGCGGGATGACCGCCCTGCGCGGCTTCGAGGACCCTGTGCAGCTCTGGGAAGTGCGGTGGCGCGAGACCTAGTCGCCTTGCGCCGCTTCGTACTGTTTACGGACTTCTTCGGCACGCTCGCCATCGAGGCGGACGAAGACGCCGTCGGCTTCCGCCAGCAGATGCCCGTGCCGAGAGCGCAGCTCCGCGCGCACTTCTAGAAAGCGGCCTCGATCGCGCGTCACCCACCCCGAAACGCGCACCTGTTGCCGGAGCGGCACAGGCCTGCGAAAACGCATCGTGAACTTCGCGGTCATCGCCCACAAGCCCACCTGGTAGGCGGCCCAGCCCATCGCTTCGTCCAGCACCGTCGCGACGCCACCGCCGTGCATGTAGCCCGGGAAGCCCTGCAGGAACTGCTCCGGCATGAACTCCGCGACAGCACGCTCGCCCTCCTGACGAAACTTCAGCTTCAACCCGCGCTCGTTCTCGCTGCCGCAGCCGTAGCATTGACGCGCCAGCCGCGATGCCTCGTCACGCATCAGGCGCGATCTCCGCAGTCCCACTGATCACACCTTCGCCGTCCTGGTTTCGCACCTCGACGACGTAGTTGCCGTTTGCGGTCTGCTGCGCGATCGCCGTGACGGTGTCGCCAGACATCGTCGGGCCCTTAAAGCGAACGCGCAGCCTGCCATGCCTCAGCCAATCTTCGCCGAGCTCCGCCGCCATCATCTCCGATATCGACGCCAGCACGAGCATGCCGTGGGCGATCGTGCCGCCGAGCGGCGTTGCTTTCGCGTACGCTTCGTCGACGTGGATCGGGTTATGATCGCCGCTCGCGTCCGCGTAGCGATTTATCCGCTCTTGCGTGAGATGCTTGGTCACAGGTGTGACGCTCATGCCGCTCCCATTACCATCGCCGTTGTCCGGCCGGTCAGAACCGGGACATCACTGCCTTCCGGCGTCAGCGCGAATTCGATCACGCTGATCACGGCACCTTGGCGCACCGATCGCTGGGCGATCCAGCCGCGCATCGAGAGGTTCGCGCCGATCGGCACGCCGCCGTGCGACTCGATCTCCTGGCCGATGTGGAGCGTGCCGTCCGGGAGATCGATCATCTCGAGCAGCTGCGTCAGCGCCAGCGCGGCGACGGCGACCGGTGGCGCGAGGCCCGTTTCGGCGTACACGGCGTTCGTGTCTTCCACCGCGGCCAGATAGCGTTCGACGCCTGCCTGCGCGACATCGATTGCACCGATGTCGAACTGGTGACCCTTGGGGAGATCTGTGATCAGGGGGTGGGCGGGGACCGCCATAGGCGCTTAGTCGACGAAGCCTTCCATGTACTTGTGGCCCCAGTCCTCTAGCGGCATCAGCGCGTTGGCCAGCTCGCGGCCCTTTGCGGTCAGCTCATACTCGACCCAGGGCGGCATCGTCTCGACGATTCGCCGGTTCACGATATCCATCTCTTCCAGTC